>LBSW01000001.1 GCA_000990145.1 Parcubacteria group bacterium GW2011_GWB1_37_13
TTACATATGGCACGGGAGCAATTATGGCTGTGCCGGCGCATGATGAGCGGGATTTTGAGTTTGCAAAAAAATATAATTTGGAAATAAAAGAAGTTATTGAACCTCTTTTTGTCAAAGCTGATGGTGTGGATGCATTTCAAAAAGATAAACCCTTTTTTGAAAGAGATGCTGTTGTGTGTGTCATAAAACATTGGTCTGAAAATAAATATTTGTGTTTAAATTGGAAAAAAATAGACTGGAGAGGTTTTGTCGTGGGTGGAATTGAAAGTGGTGAAAAAATCGAAGATACAGCCTTAAGGGAAATTCAAGAAGAGACAGGTTATCAAAATATAAAATTTATAAGACCTTTACCTTTGGTTCATTCTAAATTTTTTCAGCCGGTAAAAAAAATAAACAGATTTGCTCATTTCCATCCTGTTTACGTGGAACTAATTGATGGAAAAAGGAATGATGTGGCGCAGAGAGAAAAAGATTTACACGAAGCAGTTTGGCTTTCCAAACAAGAAGTTGAAAAATCATTGAATAGAGATGACATGAAAACTATTTGGAAATTTTTTAAAGACGGCGAATGTTTTAGCGGTTTAGGTTTAATTGCGAACTCTGGAAAATTTAACGGTCTAGATTCCGAAAAAGCGAAAAAAGAAATTATAAAATTTGTCGGCGGAAAAGAAAAAACAACTTTCAAACTTCGCGATTGGATTTTCTCTAGGCAAAGATATTGGGGCGAGCCTATTCCGGTGATTCACTGTAGGGATTGCGGTATCGTGCCTGTGCCAGAAAAGGACTTGCCTGTAAAGCTTCCGAAAGTGAAAAATTATCAACCGACGGATAGCGGAGAATCGCCGCTTGCAAATATTTCAAAATGGGTAAATACAAAATGCCCTAAGTGCAATGGCAAAGCAAGAAGAGAAACCGACACAATGCCGAATTGGGCGGGAAGTTCTTGGTATTATTTGAGATACACTGATTCGAAAAATGATAAAGAATTTGCAAGTAAGAAAAATTTGGAATATTGGCTCGGCAAAAAAGAACTTGGTACTCCGACTACCAAGTGGAAGTCGGAGTACCAAGTTGGAGGCGTCGACTGGTATAACGGAGGCAATGAACACACTACTCTCCATCTTTTATATTCACGTTTCTGGCATAAATTTTTATATGATCTTAAGTTAGTGCCAACAAGCGAGCCGTATATGAAACGTACTTCTCATGGGATGATTTTAGGCGAAGGGGGAGTGAAAATGTCCAAGTCGCTTGGAAATGTCATCAATCCAGACGATATTGTGAAAACATATGGCGCGGACACGCTTCGTATTTATGAAATGTTTATGGGACCGTTTGACCAATCTGCCGTTTGGTCCACAGAAAGCATTATCGGAGCAAGAAGATTTATAGAAAAAGTTTGGAGAATAGGGGAGAAAGTACTTGGTAGTCGGAGTACCAAGTTACTTGGTACTCCGACTACCAAGTTATTGCATAAAACCATAAAAAAAGTTTCAGAAGATATAGAAGAAATGCGTTTTAATACAGCAATCTCTTCAATGATGATTCTTGCGACAGAAATGGAATCCGCCTTCGCCAAAGGCCATGGCGCAACAAAGGAAGATTATAAAAAATTTCTGCAAATTTTTTCGCCATTTGCGCCGCATATAACGGAAGAATTATGGTCAATGCTTGGAGAAAAAAGTTCTATAAATCTTTCAAATTGGCCAAAATGGGACGAAAACTTGATAAAAGACGAAGAAGTGAAAATTGTCGTGCAAATAAATGGAAAAGTCAGGGTTGAATTAATGATTCCTGCCGATCTTGAAGAAAAAGATGTAAGAAAAAAAGCTCTTGCGAATGAAGTTGTTTTAAGATATGTGGCTGGCAAGAATGTGAAAAAAGTCATTTATGTTAAAAACAGACTTGTTAACATAGTTATTTAGCATAGTAGGTTGTGCTTTTAAATTAGACTATAGTATAATGAACTTATGTATACGAATATATTCGATCGGCTTTCGTTTCTGTCACTCTTTTTAGTTGTAGTATTATTGCCAGTTTTCTTTTTGCCTTTCACAAAAATACCGATTGAAATTTCTAAGGGGTTGCTTTTAGTGATGGGACTTACTCTTTGCATTATTTTTTGGGCGATAGCTCGATTTTTTGACGGCAAAATAAGTTTGCCTAAATCCGTGTGTTTATTGGGAGGCGGGGGTGTTGTTTTGATATTTTTTCTTTCAGCTTTTTTTTCAAAGGCTTCCCAAGTTTCTTTTTTTGGCACAGCGTTTGATATTGGATCTTTCTGGTTTATTTTTTCAGCTTTTCTTTTAATGTTCTGCTCTTCTATTATTTTTCGAAACTCCAAACAAGCTAAAATAGTTTTATTTGGGGCAATATTATCTTCTGCCTTTGTTTTAATTTTCCAAAGCATTCATTTGTTTTTCCCTAAAGCTCTATCGTTGGGAATCTTTGATGTCGCCGACAAAACCGCCAATATTTTAGGGTCCTGGAACGCTCTCGGACTTTTTGCTGGATTTTCTGGCCTCCTTTTCCTTTTGGTGGTTGAATTTTTTCCAATTTCTAAAACAGAAAAAATAATACTCCAGATATTCATTTTACTTTCAATGCTATTGGTGGCTTCTATAAATTTCCTGCTAGTTTGGATACTTCTCGGGATTTCCAGCTTGATTATTTTTGTTTACAAAGCTTCTAATACTTTTAAAAGAAATGAAACTGGAGAAGGTGGTGAGAAAACCGAAAGCGACAAAAAACATTTCCCCGCAGTTTCTTTTGTTGTTGTTATTATATCTTTATTGTTCCTTTTGAATCCGTTAGTACCCATAATACCAGGAATGTTTCCTGATTATCTGGATAACATCATTCCAACCCGCTTGCAAATATCAAGCAATGAAATCAGTCCATCTTTTTCTTCCACAATGGTGGTGACCAAATCAGTGCTAAAAGAAAAACCTATTCTGGGCATAGGTCCGAATAAATTTGGAGAAGCTTGGGCAAGTTATAAACCTTCCGCTGTGAATAAGACTGTATTTTGGGATGTCGCTTTTAACTCTGGTTCGGGATTATTGCCAACTCTTGTTTCCACCACCGGGTATCTTGGCATACTCGCTTGGCTTATTTTTTTCGTGTTGCTTATAACAAGCGGCGTAAAATTTATTTTTTCCAGCATTAAAAATAGCGCAAATTGGGAAACGATGGCATTTTTCGTGTTGTCTCTTTATTTGTTTGTCTCTTCCTTTTTATACTCTACAGGACCAGTGATATTTTTATTGGCCTTCGTTTTTACCGGAGTATTCATAGGATTGTCTGCATCCAACAGTCCGAATGGAGAAGTCTCATTATCTTTTTTAAACGATCACAGAAAAAGTTTTTTCTCAATGTTGTCTATTATCCTCATAATTATCATTTCTGCCGCTACTTCGTTTAAATACATAGAACGCTTTGTTTCCTTTTCTTATTTTAGAAAAGCGATCTCATCCCCAACTGCTCCAGAATCCCTTGCTTCCATCAATAGAGCTCTGACGCTTTATTCAAATGATTTATATCTGCGCACTTATGCGCAGATATATCTATTAAAATTTAGTTCTCTAATCAGCAAAGGAACATCCTTATCTGAGGCAGAAAAAGCTGAATTGCAGGTAGATTTAGATCAGGCAGTGAATGGCGCTCAATTGGCAACGACATATAATCCAAAAAATTATTTAAATTTCCAAGTGCTTGGTTCTATATATCAAAACTTTGCTTTATTTGGCGTTGAAGATATTTACAGTAAAGCAATTGAAGCTTACAAAACGGCATCGGCCTTAAATCCGCTTAATCCAGGACTTAAGCTTGAAATAGCAAGCTCCTCTCTTGCTGATGGAAAAATAGAAGAAGCGAAGAATTATGCCAATCTTGCGCTTTCCCTTAAACCAGATTATGTCAATACTTTTATAGTTCTTTCTCAGATAGCAAAAAAAGAAGGGGATAATGCAAGCGCTCTTTCTTACGCGCGAACAGCTCTCTCCCTCTCTCCCGCAGACAAAAGTTTAATACAATATGTTGATTCTTTGAAAAATGAAGCTATTCCGAATCCAGTTACTCCTCCTAGCACGACTGATAAGAAAAAGCCGTAAGAAAGATGGATAGGATATTAAGAATTTTTGGCAAAGAATATGTAAACATAAATCAGGCCGCGCTTCTCTTGGGCCTCTTTGCTTCTCTCTCTCAAATATTAGGACTATTTCGCGATCGCGCCATTGCGCATTTTATTGGACCGTCGCCTTTATTAGATGCTTATTATGCCGCTTTTAGAGTGCCAGATTTTATATTCATATCCATAGCTTCCCTTGTTTCCATTACCGTTCTTATTCCTTTTATTTTAGAAAAAAATAAAGGAGAAAATGTCAGCAACGAGGCAAAAAAGTTCTTGAATGATATATTTACTGTCTTTTTGGCGGTTATAATATTTGTTTCTATTGCGGCTTTCTTTCTTATGCCGTATCTTACTTCAATAATCGCTCCCGGATTTTCGTTGCCTATGCAAAATAAAGTCGTTGAACTTTCCAGGATTATGCTCCTTTCTCCGATTTTGCTCGGACTTTCAAATCTTTTTGGAACAGTCACTCAGCTTTTTCGAAAGTTTTTTATTTATGCTTTAAGCCCGATTTTTTACAATTTTGGCATAATCATAGGTATTTTATTTTTATATCCAATTTTTGGAATCCATGGTCTTGTATTCGGAGTTGTTTTGGGCGCCCTGATGCACTTTTTGATTCAAGCTTTTTCCTCTATAAGATGCGGATTTGCGCCGCATTTGGAATGGGGGATTAATTTTGAAGATATTAAAAAAACGATTCTTGTGTCTCTTCCCAGAACCTTAGGTCTTTCTTTTAATAATATTGCGCTCATACTTATTGTTTCCTTTGCGTCGTATTTGGAGAGCGGATCAATTTCTGTTTTTAATTTTTCTTTCAATTTACAATCCGTGCCTCTGGGTATTATTGGCCTTTCTTATGCTGTGGCGGCTTTTCCTACTCTTACTAGGTCTTATGCGTTTGGCAAAATAGATGAATTTAGAGATCACCTGCAGTCTGCCGCTCGGGCTATAATTTTTTGGTCTCTGCCTGTTACTTTTCTTTTTATAGTTCTTCGCGCGCAGATCGTTCGGGTTATTTTGGGTTCCGGATCTTTTTCCTGGGAAAATACTCGTCTAGTGGCGGCTGGTCTCGCGCTTTTTTCAATTTCCATAATGGCGCAGGGACTTATCGCTCTTTTTGCCCGGGCCTACTATGCGCGAGGCGACACCTATCGTCCACTTCTGATTAATTTTTTTTCCTCCATTTTTATTGTTATATTTTCTATCTTACTTATTTATATTTTTAACCATTATTCAGGTTTTAAATATTTTATAGAGTCTGCTCTGAAAGTGTCCAATATTCCCGGGACCGATGTATTAATGCTTCCATTATCTTATTCGCTGGGTACGGTAATAAATTTCATTTTGCTTTGGTTCTTTACAAGAAAAGATTTTGTACGAAAAGATCGATCTTTATTTAAAATTTTTACTCAAAGTTTGAGCGCTTCATTTTTTATCGGACTTACGGCTTATATAAGTTTGAATATTTTTTCCCCGATTTTCGGCACTACTACATTCTTTGGAGTGTTTTTGCAAGGATTTATTTCCGGCATTTTAGGCATTTTGGCGGGCATTTTAGTGTTGCATCTTTTTAAAAATGAAGAATTAAAAGATATCGCGAAAGCTCTTAAAACCAAATTTTGGCGCGCTAAAGTTATCGCTTCACCCCAAGAAGGGCTTTAATAATTGGTTAATCTGCCAGACTAACTAATTTTCTAAGCTTTGAAATAAAGGCTTTTTCTGTTAGAATGAAATTTTACAAGTTATGGAAAAGGATTATTCAAATTTGCACCGAGTATTGGTGCTTAAATATTTTTGGCAGGTAATTAAACACTTCAAAGTGTCTTTTTTTGCCGTGATTATTCTTACAATAATCACTTCAGCTCTTGATGTTTTTATACCGCTCCAATACTTAAAACTTTGGAATGTTTTAAGTATTAATAATTTTACCGTTATAGAAGTGGCCAAGTCCATCATTATTTTTATTTTACTGTTGAACTTTTTGCGCTGGGTGCTTCGCAGAATTTCTGGATTTTCGCTTTCATACTTTGAAGCAAGAACTATGGCAGGTCTCCGCGAGCAGGCCTTTGATTATTTGATTGGACATTCACATTCATTTTTTGCAAACAATTTTAGCGGTTCGTTGACTCAAAGAATAAATAAATACGCCAGAGCTTTTGAAAGAATAACCGACAGAATAATGACTGATGGTCTGCCGCTTTTTGTCCGCAGTTTAGGAACAGTTATTGCGATCTATAGTTTATTTCCAAAATATTCTTACATTTTAGGAATTTTTTGCATAGTGTTTTTATTAACAGCTTTTATCTATATTCACTATAAATTAAAATACGATATCATTGCTTCAGAAACTGATTCAAGAACTACCGGCGCTTTGTCTGACTCAATCAGCAATCATTCTTCAATTCAATTGTTTACCGGCCACGAATACGAGAAAGAACATATGGGTAAAATTATAGAAGACCAAAGAAAAAAGACATCTTTCAATTGGTATTTATGGGAAGGACTTGGCGCGATAGAAAGTTTTTACTCGCTTGTCATTGAATTTATAATTTTTTGGGTTGTTCTTGGAGACTGGAAGCTCGGTCTCATAACATTACCCGTTATTGTTTTGTTGCAGAATTATTTAATTCGTCTAATTGAAAATTTATGGAGCTTTGGCGCTATCGTGCGCACATATTATGAAAGTTTTGCCGATGCTGAAGAAATGGCTGTTATTTTGAGCACTCCATATGAAATTATGGATAAACCGGCGCAAGTTGCGGAAGCCTTGTTTCCGCTAGTTAGCGGAAACAAGGCTTCCGCAACAATAGGAAAAGTGATCTTTGACAAGATTACATACATTTATGCTGATAATTATTATAAAGTATTAGATAATTTTTCCTTGACCATTCCAGCCGGACAAAAAATTGCGATTGTCGGTTCTTCCGGGGCGGGGAAGACTACTTTTGTGCGCCTCTTAATGAGATTATTTAATATTAATTCCGGAAGAATTTTAATTGATGGAATTGATATTAGTGATATTTCTCAAAAAAGTCTTCGCGAAAAAATTTCTTTCGTGCCGCAAGATCCTGTTCTTTTTCACCGGACTTTATTGGAAAATATTCGCTATGGCAGGCGTGATGCAACCGATGAAGAAGTTTTAACTGCGGCTCATCTTGCGCACTGCGATGAATTTATCGACGCTCTGCCAAATGGCTATCAAACTTATGTTGGAGAAAGGGGAATAAAGCTGTCGGGCGGGGAACGCCAGCGTGTTGCCATTGCTCGAGCTATTCTAAAAAATGCCCCGATTCTTATTCTTGATGAAGCAACTTCCTCGCTTGATTCTCATTCTGAATCTTTGATTCAAGATGCATTCCATACTCTTATTAAGGGAAAGACGACAATTGTCATTGCGCACCGGCTTTCAACTATCCGAGAAATGGACAGAATTATTGTGCTCGAAAAAGGAAAAATTATTGAAGATGGTACTCACAAAGAACTTGCCAATAAAAAAGATGGACTATATAAAAAATTATGGGATCTCCAAGCAGGAGGATTTAAAAATACAATTTAATTCAAATGGATTTAAAATATATCAGAAATTTTTCAATAATAGCTCACATAGATCACGGCAAAAGCACTTTGGCGGATAGGATGCTTGAGATTACTCATACTGTTCCGGAGCGTTTAATGCGCGACCAGGTGCTTGATTCTATGGAGCTTGAACGAGAGCGGGGAATTACTATCAAAATGCAACCGGTTCGTATGGAATACACTTCTAATTTGGTAGTCGGACTACCAAGTGGTAGTCCGACTACCAAATATGTTCTGAATCTGATTGACACCCCGGGTCACATTGATTTTTCTTATGAAGTTTCTCGCTCTCTAAAGGCCGTGGAGGGTTCTATTTTGCTGGTTGACTCTACTCAAGGGGTACAGGCGCAAACGCTTACTACGCTTGCTATGGCTCGCGAGGAGGGCCTTGAAGAGGGCAGAAAGATTATTATTCCCGTGCTTTCTAAAATTGATTCGCCTCTTTCCAGGGTATCTGAAGTAAAGGAAGAAGTCGTAAAACTTCTGGATTGCGATCCTGGTGAAATACTTTTAGTATCGGGCCGTACAGGAGAAGGAGTGGAAAATCTTCTGCAAGAAATTATTAAACGCGTTCCAGAACCGGCGGAAAATTACCAATATAAGGATAATAATAACGTCTTGCGCGCTCTTGTTTTTGATTTTAAATATTCAAATCATCGAGGGGTTATAGTTTTTGTGAGAATTTTAGACGGCAAAGTGAAAAAAGGCGAAAGTCTAATTTTTGCGGTATCGGGCGAGAAATTTATTGCACTCGAAGTTGGCATTTTTTTGCCGGAAGAAACTTCGCGCGAATCTCTCGCTTCGGGTGAAATAGGTTATATTGTTACAGGAATTAAAAAACCTGGAATAGCGTCTGTTGGCGATAGCATTACAAAATTTGCGAATCCTTTGCCGGCGCTTCCCGGTTATACGCAACCTATGCCTGTAGTTTGGGCAAGTGTTTTTCCGGAAAATGCGAATGACTTTCCTATGCTCAAGTTGGCCTTGGGTAAATTGAAACTTTCCGACTCCTCTTTCTCATATGAAGAAGAATCTTCAGGATCTTTAGGCAAGGGATTTCGTTGCGGTTTTTTGGGAATGTTGCATTTGGAAATTATAACCGAGAGACTAAAACGAGAATTTAATTTAAGTCTGGTTATCACCACACCTTCGATTGTGTATGAAGTAGTGAATAATAACGGCAAAAAAGAAAAAATTTATTCTCCATATTTTTTTCCAGATGATGGAAATATTAAAACTGTCTTTGAACCGTGGGTGACAGCGCGAATAATCGTGCCGGTTAAATATTTAGGCGGTATTATGCAAATTTTATTTGATCATGAAGCAGAGGTGGGAGAAACGGAAAACTTTGGAGATAATCGTTCGTCCATATCTGTGAAAATGCCGCTTCGCGAACTGATGCGCAATTTTTTTGATGAATTAAAAAGCATTTCGTCCGGCTATGGATCAATATCTTATGATATCGCAGAAATGCGCGAAGCTAATGTTACCCGGCTTGATATTTTAGTTGCTAATGAGCCTGTTCCCGCTTTTTCTAAAGTTATTTCTAAAAAAAGAGTGGGAATTGAAGCAGAAAATTCTGTTGCCAAATTGGAGAATCTCTTGCCTCGTCAGATGTTCACTTTAAAAATTCAGGGCAGGGCGTTAGGACGCATTATCTCATCCGCTACTCTTTCGGGTATGAAAAAAGATGTCACTGCCCATATGTATGGAGGCGATATCACTCGTAAAATGAAACTTCGTGAAAAGCAGAAAAAAGGCAAGAAAAAAATGAAAGAAAGAGGACGAGTAAACATCCCGCAAGACGTGTTTTTAAAAATGATGCGCAACGGAGAGAATTAAACTTGGTAGTCGGAGTACCAAGTGGTACTCCGACTACCAAGTTCATATCTACTTTAAACTAAAAATCGGAGAGTACAATAAAATCATACTGATGATGATGAGAATGCTGAGTACGGCCCAGGCTATTTGTATTTTCTTTTGATGTTTTTTATTAAAAAGCATATACTAATCTTATCATACTGTGATAAATTTTCAACAAAAAAGAAGATTAAGAAATATTATGCATTCAAAACCGGTTTTGGTATTTTTGGGTGTTCTAATTATTATTTTTGCCTGGGGCGTGATTAGTTTTATGGGAAAAATGCGAATGACAATAGAAAATAGAAAAATAGCGGAAAATAAATTATTAGAATTGGAAAAGAGAAAAGAAAAACTTTCATCCGATATTTTTAGATTAAATACGCCAGGCGGAGTAGAGGAAAGCATTCGTCTTAAATTTGGTTTAGCTAAAGAGGGGGAAGATGTTGTTGTTGTAGTTGAAGACAAAAATAAACCAGAGGTAAAAGAAACTCCCCAAAAAGGATTTTTCTCCTTTTTATTTTTCTGGAAAAATTGGTTTAAATAAAATATATTAATTGCGCTTAATTTGTGATACAATTGAGAATATGAAAATCGTATTATTTGAGGTTCCCAAGGAAGAACAGCAGGTTTTTAGTCAATTATTTGATAATCTTGAAGTTTCTTTTTTAGAAGATAAATTAGATGAAAATAACACAGAAAAAGCAAAAGATGCCGATGTAATTTGTGTTTTTATCAACTCGAAAATAAATAAAAAAGTTATTGATGCTCTGCCAAACTTAAAGTTCATAGCTACTCGTTCGACTGGATTTAATCATATTGACTGCGAATATGCCGAGATAAAAGGCATAAAAATATCTTATGTACCCGCATACGGTTCTCATACTGTGGCTGAATTTACTTTCGGACTGATTTTGAATCTTTCGCGGAATATTGAAAAGGCAAATAATTATATAAGAAAATCATCAAATTTTAACTATTTTCCGGAAATGGAAGGTTTCGATTTAAACGGAAAAATTTTGGGAGTCATCGGTACAGGCAAAATTGGCAAAAATGTTTTAAAAATTGCCAAAAGTTTTTCAATGAATGTAATTGCCTACGATTTATATCCCGATTTGGTTTTTGCAAAAGAAAATAATTTTGAATATAAAAGTTTAGAGGATGTTGTTCGTCAATCTGATATTATAACTTTACACGTTCCCTACAATAAAGAAAATCATCATTTAATAAATAAGGGAAATATTTCTCTGATGAAAAAAGGAGTTTATCTAATAAACACGGCTCGCGGAGAGCTTGTTGACACTGATGCTCTTGTTTGGGGGCTTAAAGAAGGAATTATTGCCGGAGCCGGACTTGATGTTTTGGAAGGCGAGCGAGAACTAAAAGATGAAATTGAAATCTTATCTTCCACCCCTAGATTAATGAGAATAGAAGAATATAAAACGCTTCTAGAGGATCATGTTTTGATGGATATGCCGAATGTTACAATTACTCCCCATATTGCTTTTTATACTCGTGAAGCAGTGGCTGAAATACTAAAAACAACAATTTTGAATATCAAGGGTTTTCTTTCAAATTCTATGATTAATCTGGTGAAGTGAAACAAGGATTTACTTGTCTAATTTTTTAAAAAAATAAAATGCAAAAAAGTTATATCAAGAATTGGAACGCTTTGGCGACAACCAGCAACCGTAAATTGGCTTTAACTATTGCCGAAGCTGGATTGGATGCTATTAATACTGAAACAGCAATTTCACGTTCCGTTAAGCTTCAAGATAACATTTTAAGCGTAATGGGAAAAAGTTTTGATTTGTCAAAATTTGAAAAAATTAAAGTTGTTGGTTTCGGCAAAGCATCAATTGACACGGCAGTTGCGCTGGAAAAAATTTTAGGACCCAAAATAAAAATTGGCGCTGTTGTCGGGCTTTCTAAGATAAACCTTAAATATATTAAAACTTTTACCGGAACTCATCCCAGACCGAGCAAAATAAATATCACAGCTGGAAAAAAGATATACGAAATAGTTAAAGATTCCAACGCAGAAGATTTGATTATTGTTCTTGTTTCCGGAGGGGGTTCGGCGCTTTTGTGTTATTCTGAAAACGAATGCGAGCAAAATATGGCGCTCTATGATGAATTTTTAAAATATGGAAGAACCATCACTGAAATAAACACAATTCGAAAGCATTTTTCAATCTTGAAGGGCGGAGGTTTGGCTAAAATTGCTTATCCGGCGACGATAATTGGTCTTATTTTTTCTGATATACCCGGAGATTATTTTTGCGACGTGGCATCTGGGCCAACTTATAAAGATGAAAGCACGATAGCTGATGCGCAAAAAATTATCAGCAAGTATAATTTAGGCGAATTTAGTTTATTGGAAACCCCGAAAGAAGACAAATATTTTCGGAAGGTTCATAATTTTGTTTTGGTTTCAAACAAAATTGCTATTGAATCTATGGCAAAAAAAACGAAAGAGCTTGGCTTAAAAGCGGTGGTTCTTTCAACAAAAATGTACGATGAAACTAAAATTGCCCTAAAAAAAATTTTTCAAGCTCAGAGAGAAAATACCGTTGTTTTAACCGCTGGCGAGCCGATGATAAAAGTTAAAAAGGATGGCGGGGTCGGAGGAAGAAATCTTCATATGGGACTTCAGGCGTCTCATATGGGGCTAATTGGCGAGAATTCCGTATTTCTGTCTTTTGCCTCCGACGGCATGGATAATGGCGATGTAGCTGGGGCAATAGTGGATAAAAATACGATAGAGAAAATAAAAAAATTAGACTTGGATGTTAATGATTATATAAATCGTTTTGATTCTTATAATTTTTTCCAAAAAATTGGCGACGCGATAATAACTGGTCCCACCGGCGCCAATGTTTCTGACCTTGTGATTTTATTGACAAAAAAGTAATATTAGATTTTTTTATTCCTTTCCAATTGCTTCAGATTTCGCAAGATTTCGCAAGAACGGTTCTTGCGAAATCTTGCGGGTTTGGTATAATTTAACAATGTTTCGCAAAGATCTATTTATTACAGGCGAGTATTATCATATTTATAATCGTGGCATAGATAAAAGAATAATTTTTAAACTAAAAAGAGATTACGAAAGATTCATGATACTCCTTTATCTTGCAAATTCTAACGATTCTTTTCGGCTTGACGACATTTTAAATAAACAACACAAAACCTTTAGTGAAATTTTGGTGTTAGACAAAGGTGAATCACTTGTTTCAATCGGTGCATGGTGTCTCATGTCGAATCATTTTCATCTTTTAGTTAGACAAGAGGTTGATGGTGGAATTACTAAATTTATGAGAAAGTTGGGTGTAGGATATTCAATGTTTTTTAATATAAAATATCAAAGAACTGGGTCTTTGTTTGGAGGACTTTTTAAATCAAAATTGATTGGTGTTGATGATAATTATATGAGGCAATTGTTTGGATATATTCACATTAATCCTGTTGAAATAGAATTTCCTGAGTGGAAAAATAAAATTAATAAATCCTCAGTTAATATGAAGAAATTTCTTGAATCCTACAGATATTCCAGCTATCTTGATTATGTGGATGAAGATAGAATAGAAAAGAACATAATTGCAAGGGAAAACTTTCCTGATTATTTTCATGATACTCAATCTTTTAAAGACTTTATAGAGAATTATTTTTCAAATTCGCAAGCAAGTTCGCAAGAACGGTTCTTGCGAACTCTTGCGAATTTGAGTTGTAGAAATGAAAGCACAACTGGTGATAGATTTCTATTCTAAAAAAATCCAGAATTTCATTTTCTCTTTTACTTTCTTTTCAAACAATTCTGGATCTAAATTCCATCTTAATGATATTTCTTTTAATTTATGAGATTTTTTAGGATTTCGGACTTCGTTAATTTTCAATTTTTTATTAAATTCTTTACCAATTAAACGATAAAAATACCAACGCAAAGTATACTTAGGAAACATATAGATTAAACCAATACTAAACAGCCCTAAATTAATTGGGCGTTTTATCTTATGTCCTGACCATTTTGCTCTAGTGTAAGTGTAAACAACGTCAGACACTTCGCTCCAATAGTGAATTAAACTTTTAGCTTCTTTTAATTCTTCTAATTCATCCTCTATGTCGTTTTTATGCCAATTCCAATCTTCTTTTGGCATATTAAGAATTGTGTGCCAATAGTTTATTAACATTTTTTGATTATATCATTTCCTTTCTTTTCCTACAGCTTCGGAAATATTTTTATATCCGTCGGCTTTTAATAATCCTACTAATCCCTTATTTATATCGCTAATTAGTTGCGGACCTTCAAAGACCATTCCTGTTATAAGTTGTACAAGCGAGGCGCCGGCCTTTATTTTTCTATAAGCATCCTCTGCTGTAAATATCCCGCCGGATCCGATAATAATAAACTTGCCGTTTGTTTTTTTATAAACATATCTAAGCAGCTCGTCCGACAAATTATTCAAAACTTTACCAGAGAATCCGCCTAGTTTTGACACATTCTCATCTATAATATTCTTATTGTCGCGATTTTTAGTCAAATTAGTGCAAATAAATCCATCAATTTTCCATCTCGTTGCAATAGCGATTATTTCGTCTATTTCTTTTTTGCTTAAATCCGGAGATAATTTTAAAAAAATAGGCTTGTTTTTTGGAATAGACGTAATTTTTTGAAGAAGAGCATCCAGCTTTGCGCTATCGGTAAATGGCTGGCCGCCGAAAGCGTTTGGGCAGCTGATATTGATAACACAATAATCACCAATATTAGTAAAAGCTTTATAGGCCTTGAAATAATTTTCTATAGCTTTTTCAGTGTCAACTGTTTCTTTGCAATTGGTTTTGGCAATACTAATTCCGATTGGAATAGTGAATTTTTTACCTTTCAATTTTTTCGCAATGGCTTCACAGCCGTCATTCATAAGGCCGTAATAAACAGCTAAGGATTTAGATTTTTTTAACCGCCAAAGCCGAGGTTTGGGATTGCCCGCGCAGACATCGCCCGTAATAGAACCGACTTCCATAAAGCCGAATCCGATTGAAGGAATAATTTCAGTCAGTTCCGCATTTTTATCAAAACCGGCCGAAAGGCCTACCGGATTTTTGAAATTTATGCCGAGAATATTTTGTTCAAGAGCTTCGTTTGAATAGTTCCAGAAAATACTGACTATTTTTTTGGTTATAGAATATTTGCCTAAAAAATTTCCAATACTGCTTATTTTATTATGCACATTTTCAGGATCAAATCTGAACAAAATAGGCTTTAAAATCCATTTATATTTTTTTTCCAGAATATAATTTCTTGTGCTGATTATTCTGTCTAGCATATTCATATAATATCAAATATATGTTAAAATTAAAAATATTATGGCTTCGCAATTCAATTGTCTGATTAGTAAAATTGAAGCAGAAGAAATCAAAGATTCTCACGGTGCTCCGACCATCAAGGTTACAGTTTGGGCTGGCGCTAGTTCAGACAGTTTTTCGGTTCCATCTGGCGTCAGCACCGGTATTTACGAAGCTTGTGAATTAAGAGATGAAGATGGAAAAGGCGTAAAAAAATCTATCGACAGAGTAAATAATATTATTGCCGCGTCCTTGATTGGATTTGATGTTAGAAATCAAAAGAAAATAGATGAAGTAATGATAAAACTTGATGGAACTCCGAATAAAGGTAATTTGGGAGGAAATTCTATGGTCGGTGTTAGTATCGCTTGCGCCAAAGTTGCGGCAAAAGTTACCAATCAAGAAATATATCAACATTTGCGAACACTCGCGAAAATAAAACCATCTCGTAAAGCGCCGTATCTTTTTATGAATTTAATTGAAGGCGGCAAACATACGAACAATGGTCTCTCTTTTCAGGAATACCACATTGTGCCCCAAATTGATGACATAAAAGAGGCTATTGAAATTGGAATTAAGGTTCAGGATACGTTGAAAGAAATTATTATTAAAAATTTGGGCGAAGAATCCACTGCTCTGGGCGATGAAGGGGGATTTGCGCCGAAAATAAATGATATTCAAAAGCCGTTTCTTTATTTAACTGAAGCTATAAATAAAAATAATTTGCAGAATAAAGTTCGTCTGGCTCTGGATGTGGCGGCTTCGTCGTTTTACGAGAACGGATCTTACAGAATTTCCGGGGAACAGCTTTCCAAAGAGGAACTAATGGCTGTCTATAATTCTCTAATTAAAGAATTTAATTTGATTTCCATTGAAGACCCGTTTAACGAAGAAGATTTTGAAAGTTTTAGAAAATTAAAAGAACAGCATCAAAACTTTTTAGTTGTGGGAGATGATTTAACCGTTTCCAATCTAAAACTTCTGCAAAAAGCGATAAAAAATAGCAGTATAAATGGAATGATTGTTAAGCCAAATCAAATCGGCACGCTTTCAGAAACTTTAGAAGTGATGAAACTGGCTCGGGAAAACGGTATTGAACTTATTGTCAGTCATCGGGGCGAAGAAACCGATGATGATTTTATTGCCGATTTGGCTTTTGCCTTTAATTGTTTCGGTTTAAAATCCGGTTCTCCTAAAAAACCTGAAAGAATGGTAAAATACAAGAGATTAATGAATATTATAAATTCACAGGGGAACCCTGTGTAATTACACAGGGTTCCCCTGTGCTTGCAAACTTTTATGGCAGAAGAAAAAAAACAGGATTTTGTAAAATGGTATAGCGAAGTTTCTATTCTCGATGTTTCATCAGTCGGCGGAAAGAATGCCGCGCTGGGAGAAATGTATTCTAATCTTGTTCCGCTCGG
>LBSW01000002.1 GCA_000990145.1 Parcubacteria group bacterium GW2011_GWB1_37_13
ACAAATGATTATTTAGAAAATTCAAATAATATATCGGTGACAGCATCAACCATAGATCAAAAATATTCGTTTGATGCAAATATAAACATAGGGATGATAGAGCCAAAAATATTATTTTATAAAAATGACGACAGACTTGGAACAATTTGGCAGAACTCGCTTGTTGATCGGCATAAAATACAGGGAGGGGAAGTGGTGGAGGCAGTGCCTTATTTTATTTCACCAAAAGAAATACAAAATCCAACATTAATATGGAGCTGGTTTATCAACGACAGTTTGATAAATTTAGCAAGTTTTAGAAAAAACTTAATACCACTCTCGGTGGAAACGGGAACACACGGAACATCAAGATTGAGACTTGATATTGAAAATCAAGATAAAATTTTTCAAACAACAAGTAAAGAAATAGATATAGAATTCTAATTTTTTATGAAAAATGTAAATAAAAATTATGCTTTCATAGATGCTCAAAATGTTCATTTGGGGATTTTGGAGTTTGGTTGGAAAATTGATTGGAAGAAATTCAGAATTTGGCTTAGAAATAAATTCGGTATTGAAAAAGCTTTAATATTTATCGGATACAATAAAGGCAATGAAAGTCTTTACGCTTTTTTACAACATTCTGGATTTGTCTGCATTTTCAAACCAACTCTTGCATACAAAGATGGAACAGTGAAAGGCAACTGTGATGCAGAACTGGTTTTGCATTCTGCCGCTATTGAATTTGAAAATTATAATAAAGCTGTTATAGTTTCAGGTGATGGCGATTTTGCTTGCTTAATAGAATTTTTACAAGAAAAAAACAAACTTGAAATGCTTGTCGTACCAAACGAAAATAAATACTCCGCCTTGTTAAAAAGATTCAATACATCGGAGAAAAAATTTATTTTATTTCTAAATAGAGAGAGAACGAAAATAGAATATAGTCCCATAAATGAAAAGGGCGCATAAAGCATAAAGCCATATGCAGCCTTCTCGTGATGATACAATCATTATATACCAGTATGAAAATAAAAGTCAAGCCAAATAAAAAAATAAATATAGAATTCTAGTCCCGTACTAAATTTTTGATTAAGTTATATTAAAATAAAAATGATTAAAAAAGATAAAAATAAATTAAAACTAGAAACTAAAAGTAAAATTTTAGTACTGGGATTAATATTAATTATCTTGGTCGGGTTGTTTAGTCCGATGATGCAAGTGAATGCGGAAGATCTAGGAACTTGTACTTTTGTTCAACAGGGTGGAAGATTTAATGGACAAACATTTACAAGAACAGAAACCAGGGCAACGTGTGAAGGAAGAGTACCTCCGGAAAAATGGACATCGGTAAATGCCCAAGGAACTTCAGTAAACCCAAATGCTCAACAAATTCAAAAAAACTCAAATTATCAGCTCTTAGCTCCGCTCCCTGGAACCGATAGCAGTAATCCAATGAAAGATGTTAATACTGAAAAAGGATTTGGGTCTTATTTGAATTTAATGATAAAAATAAATATATGACAAGCGAACTTATATCAAGCAAAGAGGCAGGCAAGGAAAAAGTTACAGGCGCATTGCTGGGACTTTTGATAGCCCTTGGCGCTTACGCGCTTCTTTTTACCATAAATCCCGATTTGCTTAAGTCTGATATAAATCCGCCAGATGCAACTGTAACAACACCAACTGCAATCGTTAAGCCTGCAGTCACAACCCCTTCATTACAACCAGTTGTTACACCACTCAAAACAACAGTAACGCCAACAGCTCCACTTGGGACTTGTACTTATATTACTTACAATGGAGGAGAAAACCTAAAGCCTATAACGGTCACAGTCACAGAAACTGAAGCACAGTGTACGGCAGGAAATATAGGAATATGGGAAGTTATTCCATAACAAATTTTATGTCAAAAAGAAATTTTATACTTTTAATAATAATTTTAGGCCTAATAGTAATTGCGGTTTTTGGACTTTTATATTTTCAACAGAAAATAACTGCTCCAAAAGAAGACGAAGGTTCCGGCACTAATTTTATTTCGCAGTTTAATCCATTTGGAGCTAAACCAACACCTCCAGCTGTAACACTTTCAACTGACGCTTCAGAATATCAGTCCGATACCGGGGAAACACAAAAAATAAAACTGGTCAAAGTTTCAAGTATGCCTGTGGCAGGATTTACAGTCTTTACGAAAGAAAGATTAAAAGAAGCGCCAATGGTAGCGTCAGCAGCTCCGTCTGCGGACACAGAAGTGGAAAATGCGGTAAAAAAAACTACTCCAGCTAAAAAATTAATTCAACCGCTAACTGAATTTGCGCTTGCTTTAAGATATGTGGACAAGGCAATTGGAAATATTTATCAAACCTTCGTTGATAAAATAGAAGAACAAAAGTTCTCTAAAACTGTGATTCCTAAAGTGTACGATAGCTATTTTGGCAATCGCGGAGAATCCGTAGTTATGCGATATTTGAAAGAAGATGAAAAAACCATAGAAACTTTTGTCGGCGCTCTTCCAAAAGAATTATTGGGGAAAGATACAACCACAGAAAACGAAATTAAGGGATCTTTTTTGCCCGATAATATTAAAGATATAAGCGTGTCGCCTGACGGTTTAAAAATATTTTATTTGTTTATCAGCGGAAATAATTTAGAAAACAGCATGGTAGGCGCAACCTTAAACTTATTAAATAATAAAAAAGTCCAAGTGTTTGATTCTACTTTTACAGAATGGCTATCATTTTGGCCAACTAAAAATACTATTACTCTTACAACTAAACCTTCTGCGCGCGTTCCCGGATATATGTATAGTATTGATGGGGCTGGTAAAAATTTAATTAAAATATTGGGCGGTATAAATGGATTAACCACGTTAGAAAGTTTGAGTGGAAAATTAATTCTGTATGGCGACAACAATTTATCGCTGTATGTTTATCATACCGACAGCAGAAATTCTGATGTATTGGGAATAAAAACTCTGCCAGAAAAATGCATCTGGGGAAAAATAAGCGATATTATTTATTGCGCCGCGCCAAAATCAATTGAATCGGGAGAATATCCAGATGCTTGGTATCAAGGAGAAGTGTCTTTCAACGATCAATTTTGGAAAATAGATATCAAGACTGGAAATGCAACTTTAATGCTAGACCCGATCAGTATTGAAAGGGGAGAAGAAATTGACGGCATAAAACTTACTCTGGACGAAGGGGAAAATTACCTATTTTTTATAAATAAAAAAGATTCTTTCCTTTGGAAACTAGATTTAAAGTAAAAATTCCAATGCAAAAAATTTACAAAATACCTAAAAAGAAAAAATCCGTTGGGGTGCAAATTCTCAGCAGAGATAAAAAGGGGGCGCTTGTGGCAATACTGCAAGTGCGTAGCCAGTGGAATGAGGAGAAAAATTCTCCTGAATCTTATCCCGGAACGTGCCAAGTTACAGTTCACGGCAAACTTGAAGAAGGAGAAGATTTTATTCAAGCCCTTTTGAGAGAAGTTTTGGAAGAGCTTGGAGCTGAAATTGTCCCCATCATTCGCGAATTATACGAATCTGGACAATTAATAGAACTAGTTGACGATGATAGTCCGGAAAGACAAATCGTTACGTTCGGAGCAATTATTAGAGAAGCTGATGCCTCGAGATTAGTCGCTAGAGAAAAAAGTCCTTCGTTTGGGGGATTTAAGCTAATTCACCGCGATGAAATTGACAAAATTATTAACTTGCGGACACTCAACAAAGAGATCGGCGTAACGGATGAAACTATTGCTATGTTTCCGGATGAAAAAGAAGCTGTTAAGCTTGCTTTCGAAAAATTCAGCTAAAATTTTTTTTGTTTTATAGATTTCCTATATATTTTATTACTACCCGGCGAGTATGCCCCATACCTGTTGATTCAGTTTTCAGATCCGTTGCATTAGATAAAAATTCGTGCACGATCCTGCGTTCAAAAGCAGACATTGGATCAATTTCTATGTTCGACTTAAAATATCTAGCTCGTTCTGACATCATATGAGCTATTGCGCGAATATTTTCTACACGTTTTTTTTGAAAACCATTTATATCAATAATAATGCCTAAGCCGGACTGCGCAGATGCATCTGAAAGGGAAATATCCTCCTTTTTTTTATTTTTAGGCATTTTGGATTCAATAATCCTATGAACTAAGTGATTTAGGGCGTGTAATCCCTCGCCATCAGACGAAACGAAAAAGTGCGGTTCGCCGACTGTAACTGAAACCCACATATTTTTCGGCCCATCTTCAGTGATAGAAATTTCGTTCAATTTTACTGTGGTTTTTTCAATCAACTTTTTTATTAAATTTTGGATTTGCTCTTTATCCATTTTTATTTAATTACAATTTTAAAATTTTTCTCTTTTTTGACATAAATCTGCTGTCCTACCATAAATAGATTACTCGTAATCCAGTACAATGCAACTGCTCCGGAAATACTGTAAGCGATAAAAGCAACGATAAACGGGAAAATATATTTCATTTGCATGTGCATACTTTTAGCAAAACTTTCTGAAAAAGAACCGAGAGGGCCGCTGGTGTTTGAAGAAGGAGCGGGTTTCGGCATAAAGTGCGCTTGCAAATATTGAGATACCCCTGCCAGAATTGCTAAGATTAAACTTTTTTTGCTTATATCAAGAATGCCTAAGAAAATCATATTAATATGTTCAGGAACATGAATAAAGGAATAAAGCAAACCGCCTTCAAAATTTATTCCTTTGAAAAAAACATAATACAAGGCAAAAATAATGGGAATCTGAATTAAAACCAAAAGACAGCCAGAAAAAGGATTAACATTGTGTTTTTTGTAAAGTTCGAAAGTTTGTTTTGCTTGTTCTTCCTTGCTCGCCCCGCTTGCCTTAATTTTATTGAGCTCGGGAGTAAGAATGCTCATTTCTGCTTGGCTTTCAATAGACTTTTGAGACAATGGGAAAAGTACGATTTTAACAAAAATAGTGAGAATTATAACAGCAATACCGACATCTCCGCCGGGTATAATTGAAACTAAAAAAGCCAATGCGTTTAATAATGGCTGATATAAAATAGTATTCCAAATATTTGAAAGCATTCTCTAATCTTATATTAAAATAACAGAAAGTCCACTAAGAAATATGATCGATATGATTTTTCTGCCACGGATGACAGCGTAAAATTCTTAAAAATCCCAAATAACAACCTTCCAATAGACCATATTTTTCTATAGCCTGCCTTGTATATTCAGAGCAAGTAGGATAAAAAACACAGCTGGATTTCAAAAAAATAGAGATATTTTTCTGATAAAAATTAATTAATTTTGTTGAGTATATTTTTAACTTCATTTTCAATGATTAAAATATTATTTTCATATCTTTTAAAAATAAAAACTCCCATAATGCCGGCAGGGAAGTTATTCAGAATTTTTTCTAACGCAGAATATCCCAGACGCCTTAAATAATTTCTCTCCACCGCTTTTTTAGCAATACTTTTAGGCGCGATAAAGGAAATTTTTCTTTCTTTCTCCGGGGTAATCAAAAATTTAAAAGTCAAATTTAAAGAATCAATAAATTTTCCTTTTTTAAAAATTTCTTCTACCGCTTTTTTATCGGCCCTATTTTTTTTAGGAAGCATATTAAACAGAATTAGACACTAAGTTTCTTCCTGCCTTTCTGGCGCCTTCTTTTCAGAACCTTTCTTCCGGTCTTAATTCTGGATCTAACTAAAAAACCGTGGCTTCGAGCTCTTTTTCTTTTTTTGGGCTTGTATGTAAATGACATATGCCCAGTCTATATTAAAATTATAAGTTAAGCAACTGAACAAGCGACTAAAATTCCAAAATTTAAAATCGCTCGTATTTTTTATCCACATATTATCAACAAGTTTAATAACTTTTGACAAGTATCAAACATTTTGCAAATAGTATATTATAAATTTATGAATATAAAGCAGCTTTGGAAAGATTGCTTGGTTGAAATTGAAGCAGGCATGTCAAAAGCAAATTTCAGCACTTGGTTTAAAAATACATCCATTATAAAAGAAGATGCGGGTATTATTTGTATTGGCGTGCCAAATGAGTTTGTTCGCGACTGGCTTATAAATAAATATCATAAGCTTATCACAAAAACCATAGCCAATGTCTACGAAAATATGCGCGCCGTGGAATATACCATTACTAAAATAGAAACAACCAAACAAGAATTGGTCACGGCTGAAAAAAATGAAAGTTATATAAACAAAGAACTGCCTTTAAAAGATTTTTATATAAATCCAGGAGATAATTTGAATCCGCGCTATCATTTTAATTCTTTTATAGTAGGATCTTTCAATGAACTCGCATATGCCGCAAGCATGGCCATAATAGACAGTCCTGGAACCAAATATAATCCCTTTTTTGTCTATGGTGGCACTGGTCTTGGCAAAACCCATTTAATCCAAGCTGTGGGAAACTCAATAAAAGATAAATATCCGAATAAAAAAGTCCATTATATGACTTTGGAGAAATTTGCTACCGACTTTATAAATTCGCTTCAAAACAATAAAGCAAATTCTTTTAAAGAAAAATATCGCAAATATGATCTTTTGATCATAGACGACATCCAATTTATCGGCAAAATGGAAAAAATTCAGGAAGAACTTTTTCACACATTTAACACTTTCCACGAAAATAATAAGCAAATTATTTTTTCTTCCGACAAGCATCCTAATTATATCCCTGAACTGGCAGACCGTTTAAAATCTCGTTTTTCTGCTGGAATGATAGTGGATATATCTCCACCGGAATACGAATCTCGTCTTGCGATTTTAAAAGTAAAATTACAAGAACTTAACATTGATTTAGATCAAGAAATATTGGAATATTTAGCTCTTACTGTAGACGGAAATATTAGAGAGCTTGAAGGAAATTTAAATATCATAGTTTGCCAATATCGCTTGAAAAATAAGCCTCCAACGCTCACTGAAGTAAAAAATCTTCTAAAAAACAACATGAAACCCAAAAAAAATATAGCAATAAAAGATGTTGTGAAGATGGTGAGCGAATATTATAAATTAGAAGAAACCTCAATTTACGAAAAAACTAGAAAAAAAGAAATAGTCAAGGTAAGACAAGTGGTAATGTATCTGCTTCGAGAAGATTTTAATGTATCTTATCCCTTGATTGGGCAAAAACTTGGGGGAAAAGATCATACAACGGTAATACATTCATGTTTAAAGATTAAAAACGATCTGAAAAGCGACCCACAACTTTTGCAAGAGTTAGAGCAAATACGAATTATGTTTAAGTAATTAAAAGTTATCAGACTTAAATTAAAAACTAAAAATCAAAAATTGTCTTATAAATTATAAATTAAAAAAGTTATCCACTTATTAAGGTATCTAATAGTATTAACAAATTAAAATAAAAAAATATAAACATATGAAACTAGAATGTAAAATTGAAGAAATAAAAAATAAAATTTTCCAAGTAGAAAGAATTACCGGTAAAAATTTAACTTTGCCGATTTTGAATTCAATTCTCTTGATCGCGTCTGGAAAATCTTTAAAACTCAGGTCTACAAATTTAAGTCTTGGTATTGAAGTTGAAATTCCCGCGAAAATAGAAAAAGAGGGGATAGTTGCTATTTCTGGGTCAGTTTTGAATGGAGTTTTTTCTAATGTTTTTCAAAATGAAAATGTTCAGCTTGAGGGTGTGGGGGGTAATTTGTTGATTCAAACAAAGAAAAGTTTAATAAAATTAAAAGGTCAGCCGCACGACGATTTCCCAACAATACCAAGGGTTACAGGAACAAGTTTTGAAATAGATTCGAAAAAATTAACAGACGGCATAAAATCAGTTTATTATAGTTCCTCTGCATCTGACATAAAACCAGAAATTTCAAGCGTTTTTATGTATACCAATGATGGTAATTTAGTATTCGTTTCCACTGATTCTTTCAGATTAGCTGAGAAAAAAATTAAAATAAAAGAACTTGTGGAAATCGAAGGCATACTCGTTCCATTTAAGAATATTTCTGAAATATTGAGAGTTTTTGGAGAATCCGCTTCCACTATAAAAGTATGTTTTAACAAAAATCAAATTTCTTTCTCATCCGAAAATATCTATCTGACTTCGCGAGTAATTGATGGAATTTTTCCCGACTATCGCCAAATTATCCCAAAAACTTCAAGCACTGACGCTGTAATACTTAAACAAGATTTATTAAGCGCGCTAAAACTTTCAAACATTTTTTCAGATAAATTTAATCAAATAAATCTAAGAATTGCGCCAAAAGAGAAAATTTTTGAACTCTCGTCTGCCAATAATGATATTGGAGAAAACAAAACATATTTAGATGCCGCGATAACAGGAGAAAATATTGAGCTTGGTTTTAACTATAAATATTTTTTAGATTGCTTCCAATCAATTACCACTGATAGTATGTCCATAAAACTTTCCGGAGCGGCAAGCCCGATTATAATATCTCCGGTTGGAGATGCTTCATTTGTTTATCTCATAATGCCGATGAATAGATAATTTTATTCTTGTATTTTAAATATCAAAGTTGTTTCTTTGCTGTTATAGACACTGTCATAAGCGATTATTTTTAATTCATTTTCCGTCTGCAGGTTTTCCGCTTCAGAAGGTCTGAAAGAAAAAGTGAAAGGAGCTTCCGAAGTTCCCACATAACTATCATTTATAAATATATCCAGTTTTGCAAGAGGATACAAACCGGAATTTGAAATTTTTAGATTTATTTTTTGGTTAGATGGATAGATCTTATAACTATTCGGCTCAATTATTGAAATAATAGGCTTAGTTAAGTCCGTGTGTATATCATCTATTGCGCTTGGTTTGTCATTCCAAGTCGTTAATATGTATTTTCCACTATTTTGCGCCCACCAGTTTTGTATAGGTATTTCCCAGTGGTTAAATTGCCGATCGTTTTCAGGATTTGTTGGCGATGCTCCAAAAATATCATGTTTATCTATCCAATAAAGAATTGAGTGCACATTTGTTATTACTTTTTCTTGCATAGTTTCTTTTGGAGTGTTCGGGCTCGCCAATTTTCCAGAAATTTTATCTATAAAAAAGTTTTCATTTCCCTGCCAAAATCCGCGGAGTACTGGTTTTACTTTAGCTGGGTCAACATCTAAATTCGGTTTTTCAAATTTTTCATCAGGCAAAGTTTTCAATGCTTCGCTGATAAATTTATTCCAAATCGGTCCCGCCACAGCCACACCGCCTTTTTTCATTGGCTGGTTGTCATTGTTGCCAGCCCAAACGCCTACAACTACAGATGGAGTGTAGCCAATAGTCCAAGCATCTTTGTTGTTATTCGTCGTTCCAGTTTTTACAGCTGTGTCCTTTCCGGGTATAAAAAGAGCCGAATGTGCCCCAAAGGTCGGCGCGCGCGCTTTCTCGTCCGAAAGAACATCTGAAATAGTCAGCGCTGTATTTTCAGACAAGACTTCTTGCGGATTTGCTTTAAACTCTTCTAAAATTTTTCCGTTTAAATCTTCAATTTTCAAGATTCCGGCATATGGATTCCTTACACCATTATTTGCAAAAATTCCATAAGCCGATGTCATATCAAGCAGCGATACTTCTCCGCCTCCGATAACAAGCGTAAGCCCGTATCTTCCAATCTCATTTAAGGTGCTAATGCCCATCTCTTCCGCAGTTTTCAATGAGTCGGGAAGACCCGCCAAATAAAAAAGTTTTACAGCTATCAGGTTAATAGATTGCGCCAAGGCGTCCCGTAAGCTTATTGGTCCGCGGAATTTTCCATCATAATTGTCAGGCATATAGCAATCTTTTTGATTGCGTCCGGGCAAAGCTTTGCCATAAGCATCGCAGGTGGTTTGAAATTCTGTAGGCAGGTCAAAGAGCACTGTATCAGGTGTAAAGCCCTTATTGAAGGCTGTAGCGTATATAAAAGGCTTAAAGGATGAACCTGGTTGCCTGTAAGCGGTGGCCACGTTAAAATTTCCATCTATTTCTTTGTCAAAATAATCTCGAGAACCTATCATCGTTAAAATTTGCCCTGTTTTTGGATCTATTGCCACGAGACTGGCATTTTTCCCATTCCAATCTTTTTCATTTTTCAACGCGTTTTCTTTGACAACTTGCTCTCCCTTTTCTTGCAGGTCATAATCCAGCGTTGTTGTAATTTTAAGCCCTCCTTTTTCCACCATTTCGCTTCCATATTTTTGTTCAAGATAATCCTTGATAAAGAAAACAAAATGAGGAGCTTTGATTCCGGACGCAACCTGCGGGATAAAAATTACTTTTCCCCTTTTTGCTTTGTCGTATTCTTCTTTGGAAATAAAATTAATTTCCAGCATTCTGGAAAGCACTAAATTTTTTCTAGCCTCCAGTTTATCTTTATTTTTTCCATAAGGCGAAAGCATTGTCGGCGATTGCGGGATTGACGCCAAATACGCCGCTTCCGCAAGCGTCAAATCAAGCGCTTCTTTATTGAAATAAGTTCTGCTTGCTTCTTCTATTCCATAGACAGCTCCGCCATAAGGAGCTTCATTTAAATAATATTCTAAAATTTTTTCTTTTGGTATGGATTTATCTATTTTTACCGCCAAAATCCACTCTTTTATTTTTCTAACATATCGAGCATAGCCCTTTTCGCTTCTAAGCAGGGTATTTTTTACCAATTGCTGGGTTATAGTCGATCCGCCCCCGCCTATTCCGAAACCAAATATATTTGAAAGAACTGCGCGAATAGTAGAAGTTACCCGCACTCCGCTATGGTTGTAAAACTCGGAATCCTCAATGGCTACGGTGGCGTTTTTAATATTTATTCCCATAGCTTCTGAAGTTATGTCTGTCCTTTTTGTATCTTGATGAATATCATAGAGTAAAATTTTTCCGGTTCGGTCATATATTTTGATTGAATTCTCTATTTTTCTGTTATTAAAAGATTGAAAATCTGGAATTTTAATAGAAGAAATCCAAATAATAATTATTCCAATTATTAAAACAAAAATACCTGCCAAAAACAGTATCAAATTTTTCCAAAATCTCTTGCTTTTATACATTTTTTTCATTATTTCAATTATATCAGAAAATATGATATTATCTGCTTATGAAAGTATCGAAACAAGAAGACAAAATTGATGAATTGCTGACCCGCGGAGTTGATAAAATTTATCTTTCCCGTGAAAAACTGGAGGAAGTGTTGCGTTCCGGTAAAAAGCTTAGATTATATCAAGGTTTTGATCCAACAGGAGACAAGCTTCACATCGGCCATATGGTTGGCTTGCGCAAGCTGGCTGAGTGGCAGAAACTAGGTCATCATGTTATTTTTTTGATTGGTGATTATACTGCGATGATAGGCGACCCTTCCGGCAAGCTTTCAACGAGAAAGGTCCTTACACATGAACAAACTCTGGCCAATGCAAAAAATTATAAAGAACAGGCATCTAAAATTCTGAAATTTGACGGCGATAACCCTGCGGAAGTTCTCTTTAACGGCGACTGGCTGGGCAAACTAAGCGCGATAGAATTTTTGAGAATCGCTGGAAATCTGACCTATAGCCAGGTCATAGAAAGAGATATGTTTCAAGAGAGACTTAAACAGGGCCAAGATATTTCTACAAATGAGTTTTTATATCCTGTCATGCAGGCTTACGATTCTGTTGCTATGGATGTTGACCTGGAGGTAGGAGGGAAAGACCAAATGTTCAACATGATGATGGGTCGGAAACTCATGAGAAATATGATGAAAAAAGAAAAGTTTGTTATGACAACAAAACTTTTAGAAGATAAACATGGAGTGAAAATTGGCAAAACGGAAGGAAATGCTATTGCCTTAGACGACAAACCAGAAGAT
The DNA here is from genome assembly GCA_000990145.1 of Parcubacteria group bacterium GW2011_GWB1_37_13. GTDB lineage: Bacteria > Patescibacteriota > Minisyncoccia > Phycocordibacterales > UBA9973 > UBA9973. The sequence goes on from LBSW01000002.1 coordinate 11,789, forward strand.
TTATTTGGCAAAATAATGGCCTTTCCTGATGAAGCGGTTTCTCAGTGTTTTGAATCCCTAACACTTATCTCCATGGAAGAAATTCCAAACAAGGATTTTCTCATGAACAAAAAACGTCTTGCGTTTGAAATCGTGAAAGATTTAAATGATGAGAAAAAAGCCAAAGAAGCGCAAGGGGCTTGGGAAAAAGCTTTTCAAAAAAAAGAAATTCCGGAGAAAATGCAAGAAATAAAATGTCAAATAGGAGAATTGTTGAGCGAAATTTTGGTAAAAAATAAGATTTTATCTTCAAAAGGGGAATGGAGAAGGCTTGTGTTGGGAAATGCTATCCATAATTTGGCGAAAAATCAAAATATAACAGACGTAAATTTAAAAATTGCGGAAGATTTGACTCTTAAAATAGGCAAAAAAAAATTTGTGAAAATTCTAACAAAATAAAAAAATAAACACAAAATTTTTCTATTTTATCTGTCTTTATCCGGGTCTGGATCTTGATCATCCATTCCAAGATCATCCATTCCAGATTCCGGTATATCTAATGGTTCTAAAGGCTCATCATCATCGACGCCCATTTTAAAACCATCTATTTCTTCATCGTTGTAACTCATACAAATTTTTTTATTTTTGTTAAACGACCTATTGCTCCTACTTTGTATCAAAATCAAAAAAGCTTGGCAATAGAAAATGTGGATAACTTGCGTCATTAGCGGATAGATTTAAGCTCTGATGTGCGCAAAAGCGGTAAGAGCGATAGCGATAGCGTCCATTTCGTCGTCAGATGTTTTGTTTTTTTTTATATTGACTAAAATTTTTACCATTTTTATCATCTGTTCTTTGGTTGCTCTTCCATAACCACTAGTTGCTATTTTTATTTGAGGCGGAGATGCTTCAAAAATGCGAAGTCCGGCCAGAGCGGCTTCATAAACCGCAACCCCGCGCGCTTCAGCGACTCTCATTGCTGTTTTTTGATTTGTATTTAGAAATAAAGTTTCAATAGCCAAAACTTCCGGCTGATATTCTTTTATTATTTTTTTCACTTCTCCGCCGATTAGACGCAGTCTTTCAGAAAAATCCAATTCAGCGGAAGTTTTGAAACATTCTGAAAAAATAACGCGTTCCTTTGACACGCTGAAGTTTTTAACGAAGGCGGTTTTTTTGTTTGCTTTTTCTAGCACCGCTATTCCCAATCTTTCAAAACCCGGATCTATTCCCAAAATGCGCGTCATTCAGGTATTCTAACATTTTTTGTAATTTATGATATTATATGAATGACATAGCTCTTTGAGCCCCACGGTTTCCGTAGGGAACTTCTCGGGGGCTATGTTAGCCGCAAGCACAAAAGCCGCAAATGCAAGGATGCAGGGCTGGCTGGGACGCTCAACGTCCCAGCCAGCCCAAAGCCAATGGAATGGATTTTCCGGTGGCTTTTTTTATTTGCCAATTTTATTATGTCAAGGTTGAACCTTGACATGCATTATTTATCATAATAATTGAGCCATTCCCATAATTCACGCTCAAAAGTTTCCCTTTTTTCAAAATAATCAGGAAATTTAACTAAATTAAGAATTTCGTGTTGAGGTCTATTGTTTTCTAGGTAGTCTAAATAACTTGAATAGTTATACCTCGCTAAGAACTTTTTCATCCCTTTTTTATTTTTTATTCCATTTTCTTTCCACTTGGAATCTATCAACTTTACCGGATTTAAATATATATACGAAAAAAGATATTTTAAATATTTATCTGTATTGATATGTTGGGCTTTAAATCGGCTTTCAAACAAAGCGCCAGAGCGTTCGTATTTTTTATTAAAATACATTGTATAAGCGGTCATTAGTTTTTGCATGAATAAGCTTATTCCATCTTCGCGCTTTTCTCTTAAAAGCAGATGAAAGTGATTTGGCATTAAACAATATGCTCCAATATCCACCAAAGTGTCTTCTCTTTTCAGGAGAAAAAGATCAGAAAATAATTTCTTTTTATGATCGCTCAAATGAATTGTGTTTACACTGTTGCAAACAAAAAGAAGCGCAATAAAACGCTTATAATCTTTCTCATTCAAAAATATTTTTCTTTTTTCAGTACCTCGTCCGTAACAATGGTAATATTCTTCTATTGCAAAAAAGTAAAAGTTCGCGACATATTCAAATGATATCCCAATCATACTCTTCATGTCAAGGTTGAACCTTGACATGTGGGAGTTATCCACAGGGAAAATTGATATATATATATATTGGTTTATCATTAAGAATGATACGCAGTTCTTTGACGTGATTTCCACACGGGCGTGTGGGAGTCTAGATGCGAGGAACTGTGTTTTTTGGAGATAAAACTATGAAGACTCACACTGGCGCCCATGAGGGTACTCACAGTCACATCCGCACCACTGAGGTCGCTCCGACTCCGACTCTGGCGAAGATAACGCACGCTGGCGACGGGGGCATCCACGAATAACAGAGGGGTTCCTCCCCACTGTAGGATGGAGAGGGGGGGTCTCCCTGTGGAGACCCCCCCAGCAATATAAAGTCCTTAAGACTTTTTTTAATGAGAAGAGCCCTAAGGACTTTTACTATTTATACTACAAAAGTTTTTCTTGACCTTCTTTTGGATTGAACCCTAAATGTTCATACGCTTTTTTAGTAGCAACTCTGCCACGAGCTGTGCGTTCAAGCAAACCTAATTGGATTAAATATGGCTCTATCACTTCTTCCAATGTTGCCTCTTCCTCTGAAAGAGCTGCCGCCATAGTCTTTAACCCCACCGGTCCGCCGTTAAATTTTTCAATTAATATTTCTAAGAATTTTCTATCAGAAGAATTAAGTCCGATATCATCAACGGCGAGCATATTTAAAGCATCCTTGACTGTTTTGTGGTCCAAACTTTTCTTATCACTTTTTTTATTTACTTGGGCGAAATCGCGCGCTCTTTTCAAAAAGTAATTTGCCGTGCGGGGAGTAAACCTGCTTCTTTTAGCAATTTCTTCTAAAGCATCGGGGACAAGCGCGATATTCAGAAGCTTGCTCGATCTTTCAATTATTTTAGCTATTTCTTCATTTGAATAAAATTCTAATCTAAAAACTCCGCCAGAAAATCGCGAACGCAACGGCGAAGAAATAAGAGCAACGCGCGTGGTCGCGGCTATCAAAGTGAAAGGCGGGAGATCTAATTGAATAGTTCTAGCTGAAGGTCCTTTGCCGATAATTATGTCCAGAACGCCAGATTCCATCGCCGGATAAAGTATTTCTTCAACCATTTTATTAAGTCTATGGATTTCGTCTATAAAAAGAATGTCGCCCGGAGCCAGATTTGTCAGAATAGAAGCCAAATCGCCCACTTTTTCAATTGCTGGTCCAGAAGTTATCTTCATTTGTCTGCCAGTTTCTTTAGCTATTAGGTGCGCAAGAGTGGTTTTACCTAATCCCGGAGGTCCGTAAAAAAGGATATGTTCTGGAATATGCCCGCGTTCTTCAGCCGCTCGCAATAGTATTTTAACGTTGTCTTTTATATGTTTTTGGCCGATATATTCATCCCAGCGGGTGGGGCGCAGAGTTTGATCTAAAACCACATCTTCAGTCCCTCGATCGTTTTTTTTGTTTATTTTAGAGATTGACATTAGTTTTATAATATGCTATACTACATAAGTAATACATTTATCAACACAGTATCAACATAGCTATACACATTATAGCATTTATGGTACTTTCCATATAGTAAAATATATTTAGAGATTATCTTGCAAGAAAGCATTAATCTCTAAGCAATCAGCCATCGGTTATACGAGTTTGCATAGGACGTTCTGGTCCGCCTCTGGCGCGACTGGCGCTATCCTCTAATGATTTGTTACTCTTCTGGCCTAGCTAGAAAAGGATTGTTTAGAGATTAATGTTTTTTTCTTTTGTAGTATAATAGTTAAGATTTTATGAGAAATAAAATAAAAATCGCTTTAATTGGTTTTGGTAAAATGGGACAAGAAATTGACACACTGTGTCACGAGTCCGAAAATTTTGAAGTAGTTTCAGTCAGCTTTAAAAATATAAATGACGAACTGGATATAAAAGGAATTAAAAAAGCGGACATTGCGATAGATTTCACATCCAAAGACGTAGTGATAAAAAATATAGAAACGATAGCCAAGCTGGGCAAAAATTTAGTCATCGGCACTACCGGTTGGTATGACCATTTAGATAAAGTAAAAGCGCTAGTTGATAAATATCAAATAGGTTTAATATATAGCTCGAATTTTTCAGTCGGGGCTAATATTTTTTTCAAAATGATAGATTTCTCTGCGAAACTTTTTGCTAAGTTTCCCGAGTATGATGTTTATGGATTAGAAATTCATCATAAAGCAAAATTGGATAGTCCTTCCGGCACTGCTTTAAAAATTGCAGGCAAGGTTAATGGATTACATTTTACTTCAATTCGGGCTGGGAGAAATCCCGGTTTTCATGAGGTTGTATTTGACAGCAATGCTGACGGTATAACATTGTCACACCAAGCGTATAATAGAGCGGGGTTTGCTAAAGGCGCTTTGGTCGCGGTGGAGTTTATTAAAAATAAGAAGGGGATGTATAGTTTTGAAGACATAATATGAAAAATATAAAATTTTTTGGTTCAATTCCGGCAATAGTTACGCCATTCAAAAAAAATGGAGATTTGGATTTGCCAGCGCTGGAGAAATTGGTGGCGTATCAGTTAGATGGCGGAGTTGATGGTATAGTTGTGGCTGGTTCGACAGGAGAAGCGGCTACATTAAATGATGAGGAGTACGTTGCTGTCGTCAGGACAGTAGTTAAAAAAGTTTCTGGAAAAGTTCCAGTAATTGCCGGAGCGGGTTCAAATGACACCAAGAAGGCAATTAATTTTTCTCATCTCGCAAAATCTGCCGGAGCTGATGCTTTACTGCATGTGACTCCTTATTATAATAAACCGACGCCCAATGGACTTGTTCTTCACTACAAAGAAATTGCCAAAGCCGTTGATATGCCCATTATTCTTTATAATGTTCCGGGACGAACTGGGTCTAATATAATACCTTCGGTTATTGTGCGAATTGCCCGAGAGGTGCCGGCAGTCGTAGCCGTCAAAGAAGCTTCAGGATCTTTGAATCAAATGATGGAAATTATCAATGAAGTGACAAAAAACGGCCCGAAAGATTTTGTCGTGTTAGCCGGTGACGATGCCATAGCATTGCCGCTTATTGCTCTTGGGGGTAAAGGCTGTATTTCGGTCGTTTGCAATGAAGTTCCGAAATTATTTTCCGATATGATCCACTTTGCTCTCGAAAATAATTTCAGGGAAGCAAAAAAATTGCATTATGCCATGCTTGAATTGATGAATATTAATTTCATCGAGTCTAATCCGATTCCCGTTAAAACCGCTTTATCTATGATGGGAATCATTTCAGAGAGCTTAAGATTGCCACTAACTTTTATTGAAGATAAGAATAGAACTCTGATTCAAAAAATCTTGAGAGGGTTAAAATTAATTTAAATTAAATAAAAAGAAATGGCCACGATTAATGAAAATTACAACAAATTACAAGGTGGGTATTTATTCGGAGAGATTGCTAGACGTACGAAAAATTTTATAGAAAAGAATCCAGGTATGGAGGTTATGCGACTTGGCGTCGGTGACACGACTAGACCCTTAACACCAACTATTATTAGGGGATTACAAAAAGGGGTGAAAAGACTTGCTAATGTAAAAACATATATAGGCTATCAAGACGCAGAAGGCAAAGAAGGCAATATAAGGTTGCTAAATGCTTTTATAGGTTTTTATAAAACAAAAAGTATTAATTTGAAGGCAAAAGAAATTTTTATCAACGATGGAGCCAAAACGGATTTAGCGAACATTCAATCAATTTTTGGGCTGGATAATATTGTGGCAATCGCGGATCCGGTATACCCGGCTTATTTAGATAGTACCGTTATTGCTGGCAGGACAGGTAAATTTATTGATGGAAAATATCAAGATTTGGTATATATGGAATGTAATGAAAAAAATGGTTTTATTCCTGACCCACCCAAACAAAAAGTGGATATAATTTATCTTTGCAACCCCAATAATCCTACAGGCGCTGTGGCTACCAAAAAACAACTGAAAGCTTTTGTTGATTATGCGCTAAAAAATAAAGCAGTTATTATTTTTGACGCTGCTTATGTTGAATATATTTCCGACAAATCTTTTCCCAAAAGTATTTATGAAATAAAAAAGGCTAAAAAATGCGCCATCGAGATTAACAGTTTTTCTAAGTGGTCAGGTTTTACAGGTGTTCGTCTCGGTTGGACTGTCGTGCCTATGGATTTGGTTATAGAAGGGACAAAAAAAGGCAAGATTAATAGTCTTTGGAGTAGACGTCAAGGTACTATGTTTAATGGAGCATGCAACATTGCGCAGGAAGGCGCTTTGGCGGCATTATCAACTGCCGGTCAAAAAGAAAGTAAAAAAATTTTAATTGCTTACTATATGAACAATGCAGCTATAATAAAAAAAGGTCTTTCCAAACTTGGCTTTAAGGTTTTTGGTGGAGAACATGCCCCATATGTTTGGGTGAAAACCCCGTCCAATTTAAGTTCTTGGGAATTTTTTAATAAACTTTTAGAAGAAGCGCATGTGGTTGTAACTCCAGGCTCTGGATTCGGAGCGCAGGGGGAAGGTTATGTTCGCTTCAGTGCATTTGGAGACGCGCGAAATGTAAAAAAAGCGATGAAAAGTATTCAAAAGAATTTAAAATTATGAAAGTCATGAAATTTGGCGGCACATCAGTGGCCCATGCTTC
>LBSW01000003.1 GCA_000990145.1 Parcubacteria group bacterium GW2011_GWB1_37_13
TTTATCCCAATACATAGCTAGTCTTCCCTTTTCAGCCACTATTAAATCTTTTTCAGCTTCAGGTAATCTTATTTCTAAGGAAGGATCAGGTGTCGGTCTTGGCGGTAAATTTATCTTTACAGTTTCCTTTTTTGGATTTTGTGGTATATTTTCTGCCATATTTTCATTATAGCTTATATTGAAATTTTAACAAAATTCCCTCACGTGCTTATATGTTTTTAATTATAAATATTATTAGCTATTTTGTCAAATTTTTGGGTCAAAGTTGGTTATCCACACCATAATTGACTTTTGCCTATTTTTTGACTATTCTATGGGTATAGTTCTGAAGAGAAGTATGATACAAGCTGACTGAACACTGGAAATGACAGTAACCATCGTGAGAACCTTTTGTTTGCAGTACTATTTTGGTCGTCCTGTGATTCTGTCCTTTTCGCCAACTGGCGGATTAATGAGGATTGAAAAGGAGATCTTGCGATATTTGTTTGTTTTATAAAAACCTCAATTAAAATACACAGTTTTATTTTGGCTCTTTCCTTGTTGCTTGGGGCGTCTTTTGTGCCTCTGCAAACAAAAGCAGGGCTTTTTTCTTCATTTTTAGGCGATGATGCCTATGCGCAGACAGACCAAATGGCTCCAACTTCACCGCCTAGCAAAAATTCTCAAACTATGGATCTTCTCCAAGCAAATGTTTCTTCTACTTCCATTCTTGAAGATAAAAATAACATTAAAAAAGAAGATAAGATTGATGGAAATGTAGCTATGAACATCGTTTCTGATAATGCTATCCTTCCCGCAACCGGTCCGATGGGTGTTTCGAACGGAAAAGATATTGTGGATCCATCTCTCCTTGAAACCAGTGTTTACGTGGTCAGAAAAGGAGATTCTATAACTACCATAGCCAATATGTTTGGCGTTTCCGTAAATACGATTCTTTCAGTTAATAACATGAAAAAAAGCGACAAAATTATTCCGGGCGATGTTCTTTTCATTTTACCTATTTCTGGTCTTGAACATACTGTTGCCAAAGGGCAAACATTTCAAAGCATTGCCAAATTATATAAAGTAGATATAAGTGATATTGCCCTTTATAATGATCTTACTCTAGACGCTAAACTTGCAATCGGCGATGTGCTTACGATTCCTGGCGGCGATATGGCAGATGAAGGAGGCGATAAACCTGCGCCGGACTTAGGATCGGCTCCAAGTAGAGACAAAAATTATTACGATACTCATCCTATACAACGTATTGCCGGATACTTTATAAATCCTTTGCCGACCGGGTATAAAACCCAAGGACTTCATGGTCCAGGAAATCGAGGCATAGATATCGGAGCACCAAAAGGTACGCCAATTTATGCATCGGCAGGTGGGACAGTGCTTATCACAAAAACTGGATGGAGTGGCGGATATGGAAATATGGCGATTATACAGCACCCCAATGGAACAAAAACTCTCTACGCGCATATGTCCAAACTTGGGACACGCACTGGTGCTTCAGTATCTCGAGGTCAAATTATAGGCTATGTTGGGTCTACAGGCCGCTCTACCGGACCACATCTTCATTTTGAAGTTTTCAATGCTAGAAATCCGGGCGCAGATTGGAGTTGGGCGCAATAAATTTTTTTACTCAACAAAAGTCAGAGCAACCATAGCTAAAATCCCTATTACAACTGCCACAATTTGTAATATGGAATATTTTAATTCTTTTGTTTTGTGAAGTTCGGGTATTAGATCAGCGATGGCAATATATATAAATCCGCCGGCGGCAATCGGCGAAATCCAAAGGGTTAAAGACTGTTCTTTGCCTAATGCAAGAACTATTAAAACTCCAGCAATAGCCAAAAGCGCTGAAAGGAAATTAAGCCATAACGCGCGCATTTTAGTATAACCAGCGTGCAAAAGTACCGTAAAATCGCCAATTTCCTGTGGAATTTCGTGTAAAATTACGGCCAATGTAGTTGCTAAACCCACAGGAATACTTATCAAAAAACTTGCTCCGATAATCATTCCATCCATAAAGTTATGAATACTATCTGAAAATAAAATAAGTCTACCAACAGGATGAATATGAGATTCTTCTTTATCCTCGCCGTGATGATGCCAATGAAGAAATTTTTCTAAAGCAAAAAAAATAAGAATTCCTGAAATTATTAAAATACTTGCCAGCATAACATCTTTGATTTCACTAAAAGCTTCCGGAATCAGATGAATGAAAGCATCTCCCAAAAGCGCTCCCACAGCCAACGAAATAAAAATAAAAATATATTTTCTCAATTTTTCTTCTTGGAAAGACAGCATAAAAATTCCCACAAAAGAAACAAAGCTAACGAGAACAACGCTTGCAAAAGCATAAATATATATCATTGTCATGTGCGGGATGGGAGAATCGAACTCCCAACCTCAGTTTGGAAAACTGACATTTTACCATTAAACTAATCCCGCTTTCGCTATTAAGTTTATACCTCAAAAAAACATTAAAAACAATGCTCGCGTTTTTATTGTAATTTTAATTTAAAAATTATTTAACGATAATTGTTCCAAAAAAACTGGGTTTAAGATGGTCGTGATATTTCCAGTTGCCAGCTATATCAAATTTAAATGACCAAGAATCTCCGGGTTGAATCCCTCTACAAGCGTCAAAAGTGCTTCCAAGACAACCGCCTGTCGTGGGATATACCTTATGTGTTGGATGAGATGCTGAAGCGGCCCACATAGCCATTGAACTTTCATTTTTGAAAGTAACAGTCGTGCCGACTTGCACGGTTAACGTACTGGGCGAATAACCTATATTAGTATAAGTAATTACATTTTGATTCGCAGATGGAACAGAATTGTCTGTATCCCCTGTTGAGGTTGAAATGACTGGTGTCTCTATGGTTGGAGCCTGCGCCTTAGGATTTTTTAACAAAAAATAACCTCCTAAAACAATAATAATTAAAATTAAGACAGTAGTAAATGTTTTGTTCATATTTTTTGAAAATTAATAATGCTGATAATAATTTTTTAGGATGACCGCCTAAATATTTTATGTCTAATCTTATTAATAAAATTTTCTGGCAGAGAGTCTGCCATAAGAGCTATAGCCGCCGCTAGAATTCCAATATCTCTCACCGTTATATCCGTAATCCCGCTTACCGCAAGAACAATAATTAAATGAATTACTCCAACCAAAGCCGCAAACCACACAAAAAAATCATATAAAAGCAAAGCGCCGATTATAACATCTAGAACGGCCGTTCCCATCATTGCTTGCTCAATGGGCACAGGCAATAGGCCAGCGGCCCAAGGCATTAGATATCCTCCCCAAGCTTCGGGTTGCTTAAAAATTAAAACGCCGATCCACAAAAAAGTTATAGCAAGCCCTACTCTCAAAATGTGAAATGAAGTTTTTTTCATATTTCAAATTGTTCCGCTCATTAGTATTGTAATCGCCATAAGCCAAATTGTAAATGCCGACATCAAACACCAAAAACACCAAGCGCGAATAACGCGCCATTGAAGATAGGTAAAGAAAAGAGAAATAACAGAAGCAATGCCTATGAGAATTTTAATAATAAAAATCCAAAGAAATATTGGTTCAATCTCAATTACTAAAAAGGCGGCAATGAATGAAATTACTATATAAGTCAACAGCCCCAATACATCATTTGGGATGATAAAAATTTTATTATATTTGCTTTCTAGCACTATCTCACAATTATCTCCAATCGGACAAACTGGTTTTTCAGAAGCAATTCTTTTTTGAATAAGATAAACAGTTTCACTGATTCCGATTGATGAAAGAGTGAATAGCAAGGCAAATGAAGTCATAGTTTTAGTTAAATTTGAAATGTCTTGATTGGTCGGGCCGCTGGGAATTGAACCCAGTCTAAATGCTCCCAAAGCACTTGTACTACCGGTATACTACGGCCCGTTTTACTTAAACGCTGACACAAAATATATCATAGAATTATGTCATTTACCACTTTTATTTTTGCATTTTTGTCCTTTAGACTTAAAAACACAACCAATAAATCTACTTGCCATTCTTTTTCATCTAAATTTTTTGATAATAGATAAGTTTGAATTGTTCGTGCCATTCTTTTTAATTTCCACGGATGCATATTATCTTCGGGTTTATATTGATCCATTGTTTCATAAGTAACACTATCTAATGTTTCACGAGAAACGCTCTTGACTTCAATAAAATATAGTTTGTTAGTTTTTTCAGCTATTATATCTATTTCACCCCATTTTTTAGTATAATTTCTATCTAATATTAGAAAATCTTGTTTCACAAGAAACCTTACAGCTATATTTTCAGCAATTTCTCCTATTTTTTGTTTTTCCGAGGTAAATACTTTAGGCATATTGTTAGAATTTTATAAATAATATTCCAATATGTTTCACGTGAAACTTATATTAAGAAATAGATGTCTTTTATAAAAATATCCTTATTTTTCAATATATTTTTATTATAATAGCCCCAAAAGACAAATTTTTAATATGTCCTTTATAAACATTACTAACACAGTTATCCACAATTTAAACTAAATCCTTGTTTAATAAGCTTAAATAAAAATATATAAAGGACATTATCTATTCTTAGTGCGGCCAGGGAGAATCGAACTCCCGCCAACTGATTGGCAACCAGTTGTTCTGCCACTAAACCATGGCCGCAATTTATTTTTTTATTAATTAAAAAGTGTTTTTTTATTATAGTATTTTGCTGACACTAATGCAATTACATAATTAGCTTGTAAAATAAGCTTTATTTGCCAACATTTTAAAAATAGTGTAAAATATGAGCATTATTATTAATTATGCGCCCGTAGCTCAACGGATAGAGTACCGGTCTTCGGAACCGTGGATGTGGGTTCGATTCCTACCGGGCGCACAAAATAATGGAACAAAATACTAAAAATTTCGTGTCAAAAATACCAAAAGAAGTTTCATATGTAACAGATGTGCTTGAAAAAGCTGGTTTTGAGGCATATTTAGTGGGCGGTTGTATCCGAGATCTTTTAATGGAGATAGAGCCTAAAGATTGGGATATTACTACTAATGCAAAACCAGAACAAATTATTGGTCTTTTTGAGAAAACTATTTATGAAAATACATTTGGAACTGTTGGAGTTGTTGTTCTACGTGAAACTCCTAAAGATAAAGTTTCACAAGAAACATCAGATCTCAATTTAATTATTGAGGTTACACCTTATAGAATTGAAGGAAAATATAGCGATTTTAGACATCCAGAGGAGATAAAATTTAGCAATAAGCTGGAAGATGATCTTAAAAGACGTGATTTTACAGCCAATGCTGTGGCTTTAAATTCTAATGGACATGTCATAGATATGTTTGATGGCATAAAGGACATAAAGGACAAGATGTTAAAAACAGTGGGGGAGTCAGATGATCGTTTTAAAGAAGATGCTCTTCGGATGTTACGAGCTGTCCGTTTCGCTTGCCAACTTGATTTTTCTGTGTCATATGAAACAACAGAAAGTATTTTAAAAAATGCAGAGTTAATAAAAAAAATATCTGAAGAAAGAATTCGCGATGAGTTTGTAAAAATAATAACTAGTGCCAATGCTTCTTCTGGAGTGGTGATGCTTCATAGATTTGGTTTACTTAAACACATTATTCCAGAGTTGGAAGAGGGAATAGGATGTGAACAATTAGGCGAACATATTTATGATGTTTGGGATCATTTACTTCATGCCATACAGCACGCAGCAAATAAAAATTGGTCTTTAGAAATAAGGCTGGCGGCGCTTTTTCATGATATTGGGAAACCTAGAACCAGAAGGCTGGCGGAGTCTGTCCTGACTAAAAATTCTGGCGCCTTCGCCCTCGGAGACAAGAAGACAGGGGACCCACGACGCGTAGAATTTTTGTCAGGACAGACTTCTAAAAATAATTCCGCCCGAAAGAAATACACATTTTATGGCCATGAAGTTGTTGGCGCGAAAATGGCAAAAAAAATAATGGAGAGATTAAAATTTTCTAAAAAAGAAATTGAATTAGTGGATAAATTAGTGCGCAATCATATGTTTTTTTCTGACACAGAGTTGATTACGCTTTCTGCGGTGCGTAGAATTATTGCAAAAGTTGGGACAGAAAATATTTGGCTTTTGATGAATGTTCGCGAGTGCGACAGAGTGGGGATGAAGAAAAAAGAAGCACCATATAGGCTGCGAAAATATTTTGCAATGATTGAAGAAGCTATGCGGGATCCGATATCAGTCGGACAGCTAAAAATTGACGGAGAATTTATGATAAAAGAGCTCGGTATCAAACCAGGACCTAGAATGGGGTGGATTTTACACGCGTTGCTTGAAGAAGTGTTAGATAATCCAGAGAAAAATACCGTAGAAAATTTATCAAAATTGGTTAAATCGTTGGATAAACTTAACAATACAGAACTCAAAGCCCTTGGCGATAAAGGAAAAGAAAAAAAAGAAGAATTAGAAGAGGAAGAAATTTCCAAACTGCGCGAAAAGCATGGAGTGAGAAAAAAATAATTGTTGGTAATTTCCGCATATGCGGAAATTACCAACGAGGCTCTCGAATTCTTTTAAGAAACTTCTTGCTGGTAACATTGTTCGCAGTAAACCATTTCCGGGCGATCGGGGGAATAGGAAGTTTCAAATTCGTTTTCACACTTTTCTGTGTTATGGATGTGATTTTTTAATTCGCACATGCAAGAACGATGCCAAAGTTTTCTTGGATTTCGTTTTCGCATTCTATCTTGATGTCGGCACTCAAAATCTTTGCGTGGCAAAGGGATATTCATTCTTTTATAAAAATCTAGTTCTCCTTTTGTAATGCGAAAATTTTTTTTACAATCTTTGCAAACCAAAACTTGATTTAAAATATCCTCTGAAACTTCTCCAATAGTTTCAGGCATATCTTTTTCTTTAACAGTTTCTTTGCTATACGCGCCAGTAGTCTGACTTTGCCAATTAAAACTCTTTTTTCTGGCTTCTTGTTCAGTCATCGGATAGTATTCTTGCGCTAAAGTTTCGTTATATCCGAAAGGACTTAAAAAAGATGGCAAAAAGTCTCCGTACACTTTTTCTTTTTTCATATTTTCAATAATCTTTATTTTTAATTTTTCATATTCATCTTTGCTGTATTGTTTATTCAAAATACAGTACTTTTTCTTTTTTAATCCTGAACAGCCAAAACAGCTATCGCAATTATGCAAGCTATCGGAATATTCCGAATTGCTTGTGTACATCATATATACTGAATGCTTTACATTATATGTTTGAAGCGTGCCCATTTCATCCAGATTAAGTTCCGGTTTGTAGTAGGTATTATTCATGTCCAGGCAGTCAATTGTGCCTTCTGCATCCATAATATATTTGCAATTTTTTGTATTTTCTGCGTCAAAACCAAAGATTGTATCGTGACAATTATACATATAATCTCCGGTAGCGTTTTTGCATTTTACCTGATGTGAATATTTTACAAGAGCCTTCTCTTTAAATTTTTCATATTCTTGTTTTGCCTCTTCCAATTTTTTATAAGATGAAAAAATTTCATTTTTCTTTTGTTCGTATTCCTTTTTTGATACTGGTTTATTGAAAATGTGATAATTTTTGTGTCTCAAATTCGTGGAAAAGATGCAATTTTGGCAATTGCGCAGATTGAAGCAAAAAATTAAATCGGTGCTTGTTTCACAATTGTCGGAAAAGAGGCATTTATAAGATTTTCGGCAGTCAATACATTCGTAGCAAAGCTCAGAGTCTTGTATAAAATCGCAATCCATAGCAAAACGACTTCTATAAACGAGCCTTCCATACATTGAGTCTTCATTTTTTTGCGCGGCAAAAATTAAATAGCAATTTTTATTATCTTCTGAATTATTTACATAGTCGCTATTTATGCCGTTAATATTTAAAAGAGATATTCGCGGGACTTTATCTCTAACTTCAAGCCATTGGTCAAAAAAAGGACGATTCGGGTCATAATCTTGCCCATAATCTGTTCCATCCCAGTCATCTCCCCACCAGATGTGCTGATCGTAGACAGGGAAGGGAGTGTTTTCAGGATATAAAGAAATTATCGGTTTTCCGCTTTTACTGCAAGTTCTTTTATAAAGAGTTCTCTCATTGCGAAAACAGAGTCTGCGCGCTACTCGACAGTTTGGGCAGTAATTCGGCGGGAGGGCTTTCATTTTTTCATAAAAATTTAAATCCTCGGAATCTATTTCAAAATTCTTTTTACAATTTTTGCAGTTTTTTTGCATAATTTTAATTTTTAATTAGTCAATACATAAAAATCTTCCAAATTTTCTTCCGGGTCAGACCAGTTTACATAGAAATTTTCCGTTATGGTAAAAATTTTTTCATTTTTAATTTCTTCTACAAATTTCTCCAAATTTTCCTCTTCTCCTTCCGCTGTTATTTTAATACTGCCATCTTGTTTTATAAAAGCAACACCTTTGATTTTTAATCTATTGGCAAAATCTTTTATCCAAGAAAGGGAGTGAGATCCCAGCATTGTTCCCATTATTCCGCTTTCTATATGCTTAATCATACTAATATGATATATCAATTTAAAATTATTGTCAAGCATTATCACCAAAAAAATGTTGAAAAATGCTTCTTTTATAAGGTTAAAAATAATTAATACAAATTTTGTTTATAGACATTGACAAATTATGGAGCTTTCTGATATGCTTAAAATGCAATGAATGAAAACTTGGAACTAACAAAAACCTTAGAATATATTGGATTTTCTGAAAAAGAAGTTTTAGTGTATTTGGCTCTACTTATGCTCGGAAAGGGCACAGTCACGCAAATTTCGCGCAAGGCGGGGATTAATCGTCCGACTGGATATCACATTCTAGCTTCACTTGAAGTGAAAGAGCTTGTAAAAGTATCAGGCAAAGAACCAAAACAAGAATATATGGCGGAATCGCCGGAACAAATCGAAAAATTTCTTTCAAAGAAGATTGAAAATGATCAATCTTTTATTAAAGAAGCGCGCAAAATTATTCCCGAACTAAAATCAATACATAATATTGTTGATCGTCCTAAAGTTTTATTTTATGAAGGAAGGGAAGGACTTGAAAAAGTTTATGAAGACACTTTAACTTCTACCGAGCCAATACGGGCATACGCAAGCGTTGGAGATATGCACACAGGTTTACCCGGGTATTTTCCAAATTATTACAAGAGAAGAGCTGGAAAAGGCATAGCTATACGTGCAATTATTCCAAACACTGAAGCGGGGAAAGAACGTCGAACTTTTGACAGTGAAGAAATGCGTGAAACGGCGCTTGTGTCAAAAGATTCTTTCTATTTTTCTCCGGAAATAAATATTTACGACAACAAAGTAATGATTGCTTCTTGGAAAGAAAAATTGGGAATTATTATAGAAAGCAAAGAAATAGCTGACAGTATGAAAAAAATATATGAACTTGCTTGGGCAGAGGCAAAAAGATTAGGCAAAGAATTGGAGAAAAATTAATTTTCTTCTTTATGAAACACGTTTAGAATATTCTCAAAAAGCTGGGTGCTGTAAGAGGAGAGATTGAAAATTACAGCCAAGGTAAACAAAATAAGTGAAAGTTTTATGCTAAAAAAGGAAAGTGGTATAGCCACAATAGCGAAAATAACAGGAGCGAGAGTACGAACAGTGCTACCACGAATTTCGTGTTTGCTTATTTCTGGATTTTGGATATGTGGAGAGTAGATGACATATTTTCGCATCCAATATAATGTTAAGCCAATCAAAATTATATGTATGCCGAAGATTATAACAGACAGTTCATTTTTGCTGAATTGCCCGAGAACGCTTGCTGAAAAGGGTATTAAACTTATTAACATAAAAAATAAAGCATTGATATTGATAAGCATTGAGTCTACATTTTTGGCATAAATAGAAATAAAAAAATGATGCGCTCGCCAATATGTAAAAAGTAGCGCAAAACTTAAAGCATAGCTTAGAAATACAGGAAACAGTTTTTCAATTTCTTGCCAAAGTTCCAAATTATCCATTGGCCCCCATATAGTAGGCAACTCAATTTGAAAAACCAAAACTGTCATTACTATCGCAAAGATTCCATCCGAAAGTTGATCTAATCTAGCGTGATTCATATAACAAATATAGCACAAACTATTTGAAATATAAACTTTACCTCTGCAAAAAGTTGTATTTCAAATAATTTTAAATTTCTACCAAAATCGGACAATGATCTGAACCTAAAACTTCCGGCAAAATCTTTGCATCTTTCACTTTTCCCTTTAATTTTTTGCTTACAAAAATATAATCAATTCTCCAGCCAATGTTTCGCGCTCGGGCATTTGCAAAATGGCTCCACCATGTATAGTATCCGTTGCTTTTTGTGAAAATTCGGAAAGTATCTAAAAAACCAGCATCAATAATTTTTTGAATTCCTTCACGCTCTTCTGTTGTAAATCCCTTTTTCCCAAAATTTTCTTTTGGCCGCGCGAGATCATTTTCTGTGTGCGCCACATTTAAATCTCCGCAAAATATTACCGGTTTTTTCTTATCAAGTTTTTTTATATATTCGAGAAATGCCGGGTCCCACTGCTTATAACGAAGAGGAATGCGACTCAAATCATCTTTTGCATTCGGTGTGTAGACACTGACAACATAAAAATTTTTAAATTCAGCGGCAATGACTCTGCCTTCGGTATTTGGATTGCCATATCCATCGTCTTTTAAATTATATTTTTTTGCAATATTTTCCGGCAGATCAAGCGTAACGGAAATCGGTTTCCCAAAAGACTTCTGGAAGAAAATAGCTGTGCCACTATACCCTTTTTTCTCCGCTGAATTCCAATATTCTTCATAGTCGGGTAAATCTATCAGCGATTGACGCTGTTCTGCTTTTGTTTCCTGCAGACAAATGATGTCCGGCTGATATTTTTTTATAAAGGGCGCAAAAAGGCCCTTTTTATGCACCGCCCTTATTCCGTTAACATTCCAAGACATTATTTTCATTGTCTTTTTTATTGTTTCTTTTGAAAAAGAGTTTGCAACACTGCTATTTCTCTAGGTTCTTCCACAAATTCTACATTATCAGAGATTAATGTCATTTTATTATTAAAAATATTTACCATTTCTTCTTTTGCGAAAAAATGATAATGCACATCCTCATCTTTAAATTCTCCATCTTTTGAGTTAATGGGAGAGAAGTCTAAAAAATTTATTGTTTTACGCGATAACGATACATTTAAATAAAATCCACCCGGTTTTAAAATACGATTTATCTCATTTGCATAAGCTCCCCAGTCTTCTTGGTATAAATTCTCTAGCAATCCAAAGTCGCAAACTCCGTCAAAACTCCCATCCGTAAAAGGCATATGGAAAACATCTGTTTTTATAAATTTCAATTTACCTTCCAGCTTCCAGTCTTTTATTTCCATATTTGCTTTATCCACGATATCTTCTTCAAAATCTATGCCAATGACCTTAAAACCCATTTCTGCCAAATTTTTGGCGATAAGTCCGCGTCCGGAACCGAGATCTAAAACAGCTCCACCTATAGGTAATTTTTCTACTAATTTCTTTGCACCTGTTTTGTAATCCATACACTAATTATAACACTGTTTTCTTTGGAGGTGAAATCTCTTTGTCTTTCTTATTTAAACTATAAGGGAACCAATTTACCGTATATTCTTCCATTTCAAAAATATCTTGACTTATTATGGTATCGCTAAATTCGATTTTAATTCTATCTAAAATTCTTTTAAGAGCTTCCTTATTTTTAACAGCGAATTCGACAACAAGATCATATTTACCTAAAGTTACGGTGGCAAAAGTGGTTTCGGGCAACAAAGAGACCGCGTCTATAATTTTTTTTACAAAACTTTGATTTTTTAAAGTAAAATCCACCTGATATTGTTCGACTCCAAACTTTTTGAAATCAATATCCAAAACAGAACTTCCTAAAATTTCTGCTTTTTTAAGTTTTTGAATTCTGTATTTTACAACATTCGGGTGAACTTTATTTATTTTCGCTATTTCTCTTAAACTTGCCCGTGAATTCTTCGCGAGCGTTGTGATAATAGCATAATCTAGATCATCTATATCAGGCTTTTTCAATTCTTCCGGATAATGTGAATGAAGCAATTTTCCATTTTCGTAAAAAAAACGAAAATTAAATCGATGCACGGAAGTCATGGTTAGGATTTCTTGCTCTAAAATATATTCTCCAAATTTTTCTTTAAAAGGGACCAGGAAAGCATACAAATCAGCAATACCTTCTGCTAAAACCAGAAAAGTACAATCATATCGTCCTTCTAATCTAGCTAAGTAGGCAATGCCGTGATAGGCGCGAAGATAATTGGTGATGTCTTTTTCTATTTTTGGAATAGTCTTTTGGAATTTAAAAAAGAATTTGTAATAGAAACTATTTAGGTTAGAAACATTTACCGTAGTAATAAAGTTTTTAATATAACCATTTTTTTGCAAGCGTTTGACTCGGAAGGCAACAGTCTCATTTGGAATATCAACTTTTGTTGCTAAATCCAAAAAAGACTGACTGCTGTTCAAATCCAATTCATAAAGTATCTTTTGATCTATTAAATCTAATCCTCTTTCATTCATATTATTATCAATATATTGCTACTAAATACAAATAGTATAATCTATTTCTATTTTATTGTCAAATATACCTATAATTATTGACAAAATATAAAAAAGATGTGAAATGAGGTAGAAAGTTGTTTGAAAATTTAACAAAGGGGCATCTAATGAAAATTGTACTGAATTATATAGGTCAATTAAGGATATATTCTTTAGTCGATCTAGCCTTATTACTTGTGGCTGTGGGGGCTACAAACGAGGAGTTTTTCGGGGTGTTTTGTCTTCACATCGGATTCTTAGCTTACTTGGAAGGTAGGCATGCCCATAATGGTAGAGTGATAGTGCCAAAGTGGACATGGGCTGTTTTTGCCTTGGTGGGGATGTTATTCTATCAAAAATTTGAAGCGATTCTATTTTTAGTGGGTGGTTATCTCTACACAAAGAAAAACACAGTAAGTTGGGGGATTTTATCTCCTTTCTTTCGTGGATTCCAGCTTTTCTTTCTCATGGCTGGGATTTGTGGATATAGTGTTTGTCTGCCCTTGGTCGCTCTTGTGGTGTCTTTTATTAGAAACCTCATCGGAGATTGGCGAGATGTAGGAAAAGACCAGCAAGCTGGGATGAAAACCTTACCCATACTTTTGGGTATCGAGCATGATCTCAAGTATGGTCATTTGATAGCCGTGACCATGTCCACCACTGTCTGGTGGAGCTACACTGATCTATCTTTCTATGTGTTATTTTACGCAATTGTAATTGAAGTTGCGACTTACAATCTAACGCCGAGATGAAAATGGGTTGGCTTTTGAAAGGAAGCCTCGCTGTCCCAAAACAATACAGCGGAAAAGTTTAGTAAGTATGAACAAAGAATGCAACAACCTGTCAAAAGCTCTTAATGAGCAACTGGGTGAACTGATTGGCGAACAAGTCACGGTTTCTTATAGGCAACGTCGTGTGAAAAATTCAGGTGGGGAGCTCACAGTCGTAGGCAAGGACTTCATAATTCTGAACCAGCGTCATATCATTCCCCTCAGTAACATTCTTACGATTTACCAAGATTAATCCTCAAACCGCTCAACAAATGGAAACCGTTTGGAGGGCGGTTTTCTTTTTATCTCAAAAAGCATATTTACGCTATGGCGTAAATATGTCTACTATCTTTTACATATGTTCGAGATAGTAGATAATTTTATTTACCAACCCCATGAAATTTTTTGTGCACATCGCGCAAATGTTTGTCGGTTACGTGAGTATAAATCTGCGTGGTGCCGATGTTTGCATGACCGAGCATGGCTTGAACGGAACGCAAGTCTGCTCCATTTGACAGAAGGTCGGTGGCGAAGAGGTGG
>LBSW01000004.1 GCA_000990145.1 Parcubacteria group bacterium GW2011_GWB1_37_13
AGCGAGCCTTTAAGCCATTTTGATATTCGGGCAACAGTCGTAGAAGAAAGACCAGTGCTTTCAATAATGGTATTGTATTGTATGTCTTTAGAAAGTAGGGAAGCGGCTTCAAGGCGATTAGAAAATTCTTTTATTTCGCCTTCAGTCATCAAGTCGCGCAGAAAACGCTTAGCTTCATCAGCGTTTTTCAAAGCCAAAACCGCTTCAATCAATTGCTTATTTTCCTTTCCATTCCAGTTTATTTCTCTCATATAGTCTACTTTATCAAACTAAAGTGGATAAGTCAAACATGCTCTATACCAAATCTGTGGATAACTTTTATACTGAATTATTCTTTAAGAAATTTTCTATTATTTTTCCATCTCTTTTGAGCCATGCTACATTGCCTTCCAGGCGTTCTAATACTTGCTGTATTGCCCGTTTGGCGCCGGGGGTGTCGTGGGTAAAAAAGAATTTCTTGAAAGATTTCAAATGTTTTTCTTCTGCGCTTCCAGAGATGGCTTTGACTAGCCGCGCAAGCGTATGTCCGCCGTCGCCATAGCGCGAAACAAGCGTTTCCCAATTCTTTTGAACAAAGTTTAGCCAAATATTCCTTCCAAAAGGATTTGCTCCAACAGAAGAAATGATGCCGATGGTGTCTTGCCTTCGGACATTATCCGAAAAGGCGAATTCACAGACTTGTTTTAAAATTTTTGGATCACGGAAATCTCCCAAAGCGCTGCCTATTCTGTTTTTCTCTTCATGAAGCGATTCTTTTTTATATTGTTTTATAAAAGTTTTGTATTCTTTCATACTGCCCTTCGAAGCGACAACTGCATAAACTGCTCCGCGAATATCCGAATTGACGTATATACCCTTTCTTATTTTAGCGAATTTTTTTCTTGCTTCTTTAATTATTTTTTCATCACCTGAGCGCCCAACGCGAGAAATTGCAAGCGAGCGGAGAAGAGTATCGGTATGGATTTCTTTTTTCTTACCACGGCGGGCAAGCTTTTTCTCCCAGCCTAACTTTGCAACAAGAGGGGAAAATAAGCTTAAAATAAGGCTATTTAATTTCTCTCTAAATTTTTCTTTGGCCAAAAGCTGTTCGAGCCGTCCTAGGCCCATAGCAAGCTCGAACAAAACCGTATAATTATCCTCTTTCTTATAGCTAGACAAAAATTCCAGCGCGTCTGTTGTCGGAATGGTGCCCGCTTCGGCAAGAGCAAAAAGATCTCTGATGATTCCGAGCCTGTCGCGAGCGAATAGTAATTTATTTTCTACGGGTATTTTTAATTTTTCTAAAAGCTCTTTGGAATATGCAGTTCTAAAAAATCCAGTTTCTTCAAAATTTATTTTATTCCAAGAATCATTATTTTTTACAGAAATTGGCACTTGCCAAATTGTTTTGTCTTTTGTCTTGGCTTTTGATATCGGGCTTGCAAAAAATCTTTCCTGCGACAGATTTAATTTTCCATTTTTTATTTCCGCTTTGATGACTGGATAGCCGGGTTTTGATGTCCAATTATGCATCATTTTTGCAATAGATTTTTTGGATACTTTTTCAAATGCCTGCCAGAGATGGAATGTCTCCGTATTTTTATAACTGTGCTTTTTCAAATAATATCGGAGCCCATCTCGAAAATTTTCCTCGCCTAAATAATTTGCGAGCATTCGAATAATTGATGCTCCTTTAGAATACGATACTTCATCAAATATTTCGCCGATTTCATCCGGATGATGCACTGGTATTTCAATAGGGTGAGTGTTAAGAAGAGCATCTAATCGCAGCGCTGTACTTAATTCATTAGTGGAAAATTGCGTCCAAATATCCCATTTTGGAAAAAGTTTATCCACAGCTAAATATTCTATATATGAAGCAAATCCTTCATTCAGCCATAAATGCGTCCACCATTCCATTGTGACAAGATTGCCAAACCATTGGTGCGCTATCTCGTGCGCGATGATCAGCGCGACCCATTGTTTGTTTGAGAGCGAGGAGTGATTTTCGTCGACTAAAAGAGCGCTTTCGCGATAAGTAATTGCGCCCCAATTTTCCATTGCCCCAGATGTAAAATCCGGAATAGCTATCATATCTAAAACAGGTAGGGGATAAGCAATGTCAAAATATTTTTCATAAAATTCTAAAATTTTTACCGCGCAATCAAGAGCGAATTTTGCCTGGTGTTTTTTGCCTGGGGTTGTAAAGAGGCGCACTTGGATATTATTTCTGGTTTTTGACTCTATATATTCAAAGTCGCCGACAATAAATGCGAGCAAATAAGTGGACATTTTCGGCGTGGGAGAAAATTT
This sequence comes from Parcubacteria group bacterium GW2011_GWB1_37_13, assembly GCA_000990145.1. Lineage (GTDB taxonomy): Bacteria > Patescibacteriota > Minisyncoccia > Phycocordibacterales > UBA9973 > UBA9973. The sequence continues at coordinate 2,293 of LBSW01000004.1, forward strand.
TACAATTTGGTATCCGCTGTCATGTTCCAATATTGAAATCGGCAAAGTATTTGAGATAGCGATTTTTCCTTTTGGCACGACAAGCGAAACGTGAAAAATAGCTTTTTGCGCCGGTTCGTCAAAACAGGGAAAAGCGCGCCTGGCATCCGTAGCTTCAAACTGTGTCGTTGCCAGATAATATTCTTTATCTAGAATAGTGTACTTGCTTCTATAAAACCCGCGCATTTTATCATTAAGTATTCCTTTAAAGACAATAGTTAGTTTTAACTTGGAGGTTCTTCCTCCAAGTGGAGGAAGAACCTCCAAGTTCTTTGGAAAAACAAAAGTCGCGGTTTCTTTCTTTTCGTTATAAGAAATTTTTGCAAAAAACTTTTTTTTTTGCCTTAAAATACTGGCAGTTTCTATCTCAATTTCTTTTGAATGGAGAGTCAGCACTTTCGTTTGTTTTAGGACAGAGAGAGTTATGGTTTCAATGCCTTCGAAAGTAAAATTATCTAAATCCGGTTTTAATTGTATGTTGTATTTTATCGGAACAACGTCTTTTGAGAGGCGGATTTCATTTCCTCGGCGGGTAAAATTTTTATTTTTCATAAAGAAATGTTAGCATATAACTATGGAAAGAGATACTTATACCGTAAAAACAACGGGCTTTGAGGGTCCGTTTGGATTGCTTTTAGATTTGGTGGAAAAGCGAAAGCTTTTTATCAATGACGTATCGCTTGCGGCCGTAACGGAAGACTATTTAAATTATATGAATAAATTAGGCGATGCAAATCCTGCGGAAATTGCCAGTTTTGTCCTAGTGGCTTCGACCCTTATTTTAATTAAATCAAAATCGCTTTTACCGGATCTTAATCTCACAACGGAAGAGGAAAGCGATATACGCAAATTGGAAGAGAGATTGCGTTTGTATGAATTGTTTATGAAAAAGTCGGTAAATATAAAAAATATTTTTGGCAAGAAAATAATTTTTGCGCCGCTGGAAAGAAAAAATGAAATTCTTGTATTTTTGCCGGATGAACAAATTACTAAAGAAAGTATCATGGGTTTTGCAAAAAACGTACTTGGATCAATACCCCAAAAAGTATTTTTGCCGGAAGTAGAGGTGCGGAAAGTTATCAGTCTTGAGGAAATGATAGATAAATTGACCGAAAGGATAAAAAATTCTTTTAAAATGAACTTTAAAGACATTAACGGAAAGGCTACTACTCGAGAAGAAAAAGTGCTTGTTATTGTGGGATTTCTTGCTATGCTCGAACTTGTTCGGCAGGGCATCATTCGCGCTGCGCAGGAAAACCATGGAGAGGACATCATTATTGAAAGTCTAAATAAATAAAATGGATTTAGAAAAGAAAATTGAAGCATTATTATTTTGGAAAGGTGAACCATTAAAGCGAAAAAAATTAGCCGAGATTTTTAATGTAAAGAATGAAGAAATATCTGAAGCTTTAGAGAAATTAAAAAAAGTTCATCAGGAAAGGGGGGTTGTCTTTTTGGAAAAAGACGACGAGGTAATATTAGGCACTGCGCCGGAGCTATCAGATTTCTTTGAAAAACTGCAAAAAGAAGAATTAAATAAAGATCTCTCTAAAGCTAGTTTAGAAACCCTCTCTATCATTCTTTATAAAAATGGGGTGAGTAAAGCGGATATTGATTACATAAGGGGAGTGAACTCGGGCTTTACTTTGCGCGCATTATCTGTGCGCGGACTTATAGAAAGAATTACAGATCAAAAAGACAATAGGCGTTATATATATAAACCTAGTTTTGAACTTTTGTCTTTTATGGGTATAAAATCTGTAGAAGAATTGCCGGATTATAGGGAAGTAAGTGATTCGCTCACTGCTGGAATAAAAAATGGAGAAGACCTGTCCGCTGACGCAGAAGTGGAAGTGGAGAGGGGAGAAATTAAAAATGAAAACGAAAACGCAAGTTAAAATAGGAATATGTTGATAATTTACGCATATGCGTAAATTATCAACATATAATCAAAGACAATCCGGATTGATGGCTAAAATATAATTGTTGATTAAATTTAGAGCAGGAACATATTTGTCTCCCAGAAATCCTTTTATGTCTTCATCTTTAATTAGATTTTTATATTCCTGAATAAAAGTTCGGGAGAGAGGCAGATAAGACCAATGCCATTTTTCTTCGTTATAACCGGTTCCTCTAGCACTGTCTTTTAAATTATATGTCTGGCAAAATCCAAACAGAGGAGCATTTTTCACAAGCCATTCATATTCTTTTTTACCTTTTTCTGAATTAAAATACAAAAAATTTGCGTTATTTATATCTATATCTGTGCCCCAATGATGCCTAGATGTGCCAGGAGCGGCGCTATATTCTAATATTTTTTCAAATCGTTCTTGTTCATCAAAGATGTCTTTTGATAAATCTTTTCCGTCAACAACTGTGGCCCCGGACCATTTATTATTCCAAAGATTTTTTTGATAATCAAAATTCCTAGTTGCGGAAGCTATTTTTAAATCTATTTCATCTTTTTTAGCGGCATTTTGCATTTTTAAAAAAGCGCGTAAAGTTTCTTTTCTTAAATACATTTTATATCCGCCAATGTTTAATTCTTCCGGCACGGGAGAGAAATCTTCTCTTTGCGCAGGATCAAATTTGCCCATCAGATAATTTTTTTGTTTTTCTTTTAACAGCCTTTGATAATTTTCTTCAATAATTTTTTTCTGCCTCAAATCCGAGAAAGACGAAGTGAAATAGGGCGTTAACATAAGAAACACTAATGCGAATATCGATAAAGACAACATAATAAATTTTAAAATGTAATTTTCTTCTTTTTTCATCCAAAAACAATAACATATTGGTGTATTTTAATCAAAAATATGTTATATTATCTGTGTGTATCTTAATTTAATTAAAATTTTTTTGCCGACAGCAATTGCCTTTTTTTTGGGTTTATTGCTTACGCCGATTGCCACGCATTTTTTCTATAAATACAAAATGTGGAAAAAATATTCTAGAAATATTGATGTAACTGCCCCGGATTTTTCAAAAATTCATAATGAAAAAGAAGAATTAAAAACTCCGCGCGTAGGCGGAATAATAATTTGGCTTGCTGTTCTTTTCACGACACTTATTTTTTATTTAGTTTCAGTTTTATTTCCTTCGGAGGGCAGTTATGGAATTAATTTCTTAAGCCGAAATCAAACCCTGATACCCCTTTTTACTCTTCTTGTCGGGTCGCTCATCGGACTTTGGGACGATTTTGTTCAAATTTACGGAACGGGAAAATTTGCCCGCGACGATCAATCCTGGCGTAAATGGAAAGCAATAATTGTGACATTTGTATCTCTTTTAATTGGCATCTGGTTTTTTTATAAATTGGGTATGATTTCATTTCATATTCCGTTTACGGGAGAAATGTATCTGGGTATTTTAATTATTCCATTTTTTATAATAGTTGCTTTAGCCACTTTTTCTGGGGGGGTAATTGATGGAATAGACGGGCTTTCTGGGGGAGTTTTTGCATCTATTTTTGCCGCATATTCAGCAATAGCTTATGCTAACAATCAAATAGATATTGCCGCCTTTTCGGCGGTTGTTACCGGGGCTATATTGGCATTTCTTTGGTTTAATATTCCGCCGGCTAGATTTTATATGGGCGAGACGGGCATTATGGGGCTTACGATTACTTTGGCAACATTGGCATTTTTGACTGATTCAGTTTTAATTCTTCCCATTGTAGCTTTGCCTCTTGTAATTACCTCTCTTTCCGTTATTTTCCAAATGCTTTCAAAAAAATTTAGAAATGGCAAAAGAATTTTTCGTGTAGCGCCTATTCACCATCATTTTGAAGCAATTGGCTGGCCATCTTACAAAGTTACTATGCGTTTTTGGGTTCTGTCAGTTGTATTTGCCATTATTGGTATAATTTTAGCGGTTATCAGCCGATAAAAATTAAAGAAAAATGAAAGAAAAGAAAATAGATAGATTTTTCCTAATAATTGTCGGTCTTTTGCTTACTATCGGGATTACTATGTTTGTTTCCGCGTCCTTGGGGATATTAGCTAAAAACGAAAAGCTTTTTTATTCAGTGCTTTTCAGCCAATTAATTCTCGGCCTGGGTTTGGGACTCATTGGTATGTATTTTTGTTCAAAAATAAATTATAAATTCTGGCGTAAATACGCTTTTTTTATTTTTTTAGCGTCAATACTTTTGACTGCGTCTGTGTTTATACCTCACTGGGGTTGGAGTCATGGAGGAGCGCAAAGATGGGTGCAGCTTGGAAGTTTTTCTTTCCAGCCAGTGGAATTTTTAAAATTTGGATTCATTATTTATTTTGCGGCGTGGCTGTCTTGGGCAAAGAATAGAGTGCAAAATTTTAAGTTCGGAATTTTACCGTTTGCTGTAATGCTTGCGATTATCGCCTTGATTTTATTTAAACAGCCTGATACTAAAAATTTTATTTTAATTGGGGTGACCGGAATTTCAATGCTTTTTATTTCCGGTGTTCCGATGAAATATATTTTGGGGGCAGGAATAGGAGTCTTTTTTGTTCTTGGATCTCTTGTATTTTTTACGCCATATCTTCAGGAACGGGTGAAAACTTTTATCAATCCATCAATCGATCCGCGGGGGTCTTCTTATCAAATTCAGCAATCGCTTATTGCCATAGGATCGGGAGGAATATTTGGACGGGGATTCGGCCAAAGCATTCAAAAATTTAGTTATCTTCCAGAACCGCAAGGAGATTCTATTTTTGCTGTTTTAGGAGAAGAGTTGGGTTTTGTCGGAGTTTCTGCCACAATATTTATTTATTTACTTTTTGTTTTGCGCGGATTTCGTATCGCCAATAATTCTCCGGATCTATTTGGTAGACTTTTAGTCTCTGGAATTGTTATACTGATTATAGTGCAGTCATTTATGCATATTGCTTCTATCACTGGAGTTCTTCCATTGACAGGAGTGCCGCTTCCTTTTATGAGCCATGGAGGCACTGCGCTTATGATATATGTTATGGCGATAGGTATCGTGCTTCAAGTATCAAAGTATCAACAAAGAAATTAATTATATGAAAATAGTCTTTACAGGCGGCGGAACAGGTGGGCATTTTTATCCTATTATTGCTGTTGCTCAGAGAGTCAATCAAATAATAGATCATGAAAATATGCTAGGAGTTAAGCTTTATTATATTTCCAATAGTCCTTATGACAAGGAAATGCTTTTTGAAAATAGGCTTTCGTATGAAGAAATTAGCACTGGGAAAATGCGCGCTCATTCTTCTTTGAGAGATTATTTTTATAATTTTTTTGATGTTTTTAAAATTTTTTTTGGTGTTTTAAATGCAATTTTAAAATTATTTTCAATTTATCCGGATGTTGTTTTTGGCAAGGGCGGATATGCTTCGTTTCCGACAATTTTTGCCGCCAGAATTCTCCGTATTCCAGTTATTATTCACGAATCAGATTCTGTTCCGGGCCGGGTTAATAAATGGGCCGGCCATTTCGCTAAAAAAATCGCTGTTTCTTTTGTAGAAGCGACTGATTATTTTCCCAAAAAAAGAGTTGCTTGGATCGGTCAACCGATAAGAATTGAAATAGAAAGTCCTGCTTTTAGAAGAGAAGCGCTTGAATATTTTAAACTGGAAAAAGATATACCGGTAATACTTGTTTTAGGAGGCTCTCAGGGCGCGGAACTTATCAATAACACTATTTTGGATTCACTGCCAAGACTTCTCAACAATTATCAAATTATTCATCAGACTGGTGTTAAAAATTTTAATATGGTCGCAGATAGAGTTAAAGTCGTATTAACCGGCAATCAATTTCAATTGAGATATTTATCTTTAGCTTTTTTAAATCCTTTAGCTATGAAAATGGCCGCCGGCGCGGCAACCATTGTCATTTCCAGGGCTGGTTCAATGTTATTTGAAATAGCGTCTTGGGGTGTGCCATCTATTTTAATACCTATAACAAATACAAACTCAGATCATCAAAAAAAGAATGCTTTTAGTTATGCTCGAGCCGGAGCCTGCAGCGTTATAGGAGAGATGAATATGACCGCTAATATTTTAAGTTCAGAAATTGAAAGGATAACAGGGGATAAAGTAAGCTACGATGCTATGGCGCAAAATGCTAAAGTTTTTGCCAAGCCCGATGCCGCAATGAAAATTGCTCGCGCTTTAATGGATATAGCTTTGAGTCATGAGAAATAGGGATTACTTTTAGTGCGATAAATGCTAAAATGTCCGTATGGACAAAAAAATTGTAACCAGATTTGCGCCATCGCCAACGGGTCATTTCCATTTAGGCGGTGTTCGCTCCGCCCTTTATAATTACCTTTTTGCCAAACAAAATAAAGGTGTTTATATACTTCGGAGCGAAGATACTGATAAAGAAAGATCAAAAAAAGAGTATGAAGATGGTTTCTTGGAACTTTTTAACTGGTTGGGTTTAAAACCCGACCAATTTTTCAGACAGTCAGAACGGACAGAAATATACAAGAAATATCTGGAAAAAATGATTGAAGATGGTTTCGCTTATGTTTCAAAGGAAGAAATAAAAGAAGAAGGACAGAGAAGTGAGGTGATTCGTTTTAAAAATCCCAATAAAAAAATAACTTTTCGCGACATTGTTTTGGGCGATATTACATTTGATACCACGGATTTAAAAGATTTCATTATTGCCAGAAGTTTAACTGAACCGCTCTATCATTTGACTGTTGTGGTGGATGATTTTGAAATGGCGGTGACTCATATTATTCGCGGTCAAGAACATATTGCCAATACGCCGCGGCAAATTCTTATTCAAGAGGCTATCGGCGCTCAGCGGCCTTTTTATGCTCATATACCTCTGATTTTAGGCAAAGACAGGGCGAAACTTTCCAAAAGAGATCCGGAGGTGATACCCGCTTTAGAGTATAAGAATTTAGGATATTTACCAGAAGCGATTATAAATTTTATGGCGCTGATCGGATGGAATCCTGGCGGAGAACAGGAAGTTTTCACGCTCGATGAACTTGTAGAAAAATTTGATATGCAAAAAATACAAAAAAGTGGCGGGATATTTAATTCCGAAAAACTTGATTGGCTTAACAAGGAGCATATGAAAAAATTATCTAACGACGAGGTAAAGAATAAAATTCTATCATCTTTATCAGAAGAATTTCAAAATGAAAAAATAGTTCCAATTATTTTTGAAAGAATTTCAAAATGGAATGATATAAAAAATATGGAAAGGGCAGGGGAGTTGGATTTCTTTTCTAAAATTAAAAAACCGCAATATGACAAAGAAAAGCTAGTCTACAAAAGTTCTTCTACGAAAGAAACTGAAAATAATTTAAAATTAGCGATTAAAACTTTAAGCGACTTAAATGAGGAAAATTTTACTTCAGATAATATAAAAATTAGTTTGATGAAAATCGCCAATGACCTAAAAAATCGAGGCGAATTACTGCATCCAGTGCGTTATGCGCTTTCGGGAAAAGACAAGTCTCCAGATCCTTTTATTATAGCAGAAATTTTAGGAAAAAATGAAACTTTATCTAGACTACAAAAAGCTGTTTAATACAATACTTATTTTTTTTATCCTTCTTATGCCTTTCGGCGTTTTTCCACCTCTTCAGCGGATCGTCGGTGAGACGATTTCTTATGCGGAAACAGCGGAAGAAATAAAAAACAAAATAAATCAAAAAAACTTAGATATCGTAAAATTAGAAGAACAGATTAAGACTTATCAAAATGAGCTTGATGTCTTAGGGAAACAGAAAAATTCTCTCAGTGTTTCTCTAAAACAGCTTGACTTGACTAAAAAGAAATTAATGACTGATATTTCAGTAACGCAAAATAAAATTGACAAAACAAATCTAAAAATAAAAGAATTAAATTCTGATATAGGCGACAAACAGAATTCTATAGCAAACAACATAGATTCAATTGCTATGGAAATTAGAAAAACTAATGAATTTGAGCTAAAAAGCGTGCTACAAACCGTGCTTTCGGAAGGTGATTTCACAACAATATGGAATGATATAGACAACATAGTCACCGTTAGGGAAAAAATAAGAGAAAATATAATTGAGTTAAAAGAAGTTAAAGGCGATCTGGAGGATACCAGAGGGGAAACGGTTAAAGCTAAAAATGAACTTGTTGCTCTCAAGCAAGAACTTGCCGATCAACAAAAAATAGTGATTCAGAATACAAATGAAAAGAATAAACTTCTAACTCAAACAAAAAATAATGAAACTAACTATCAAAAACTGGTAAAAGAGCAACTGGCAAAAAAACTGGCTTTTGAAAAAGAATTGCGCGATTACGAATCACAGCTCAAATTTATTCTTGATCCATCTTCGCTTCCTAATGCCGGGGTGCTCTCCTGGCCGCTGGATAATATTTTTGTTACCCAAGAATTTGGAGCAAAAACGGGACCTCATAGAACTTACGCGAGTGGCCATAGCGGCACTGATTTTCGAGCCAGAACTCCGTTGCCGGTTAAAGCTATGGCAGAAGGCGTGGTAAAAGGAATCGGCAACACAGACACAAGTTGTCCCGGCGCGTCTTTTGGCAAGTGGATATTAATAGAATACAATAATGGCCTTTCCAGCACTTTCGGGCACCTTTCTTTAATTAAAGTTGCTGAAGGGAAAAAGGTAGGAAGAGGGGAAGTAGTGGGCTATAGCGGAGGCACTGGCAGGGTTACAGGACCGCATTTGCATGTTTCTCTTTATGCTTCAGGTGCGGTTAAAGTAGAGACCGTACCCAGCGTATCTTGTTCTGGTAAAATCTTAAAACAGCCTATTGCCGCAATTAATGCTTATCTTGATCCGATGTATTATCTGCCACCCCTTCGCTAATATTTAATATTTATGGTAAAATAAACGGTATGAAAAACAAAGAAGGAGGTTTTCTGAAATTGATAATAGTAATAATTGTTGCTCTTCTTTTAATGAAATATTTTAATATTACGTTTACCGAAATTTTAAATTATTTTAATCTAACTTTGACTGAAATCATTGGCTGGCTTAAACAAGCGCTAAATTGGTTTAAAGATCTATTTAATAGTGTTAAGTAAAGTGGATTGTGCGACATATTTTTTATGTACGCAACAATCCACGCTATGTTTTAGGTCGTGTAACGACCCAAAACATATATTGTGCGACACGGGTATATTATTATCTGCACGAGCTAGAAAGCTCATACCCTGCCTTCTCTGCCTCTTCTTTTGTCGTGAAATAGATTCTATTTTCTTGCTTAATAGTTTTCTCCCGAACATCCGATTGAATAATATCTGCTCCCCCTATTTGAAGCGAAAAATTTTTTTCCACTAGAATTTATCGTTGTTGAAACCTTTTCCGGAGAATTTTTTACAGACGAAATGACATTTGCCGATTGATTTTCTGCTTGATTTATATATTCTATCTTTATGCTGGAAGTTTTATCTTCTTTAGACAATCTGCCTAATTCAAATGAGCCTAAACCCGTTAAAATAACAATAAAAACTATCATTACATCCTTCCCTTTTTCGCTCTCAAAAAATTGCTTGATTTTCTCCATATAATTGTTTATACTCTATTTACTTTAAATTATATCATTAAAACCATATGGCTCATAGGAAAGCTGGCGGAACCGCCAAAAACTTAAGAGATTCGAACCCAAAATATCTTGGTATTAAGCTTACTGACGGTCAGAAAGCTCGATCAGGGTCTATTATCGTCCGTCAGCGCGGCACAGTCGTTATGGCAGGCGTAAATGTGGGTTTAGGTAAAGATCATACCCTTTTTGCTCTTAAAGATGGCACAGTCAAATTTGGCTCAAAACGAAAAATTTCCTTTAATGGCACTACTGCAGTGAAAAAGGTGGTAAGTGTAGTTTGATTTTTAATTTTCTTCCACAATAAGTTTAAATGAAGAATTTTTGTCTTTTATAGAAATTGGGATTTCGCACTCCCCTATTTCTTTTATCGGTTTTTCTAAAATAATAAATTCTTCACTGATTTCCGCATTTAGTTGTTTTTTCATTTCTTCAATAATTTCTTTTTTATGAATTGCGGAAAAAAGATGACCTTTATCATTCGCTTTGCCTTTTATCGTGACGACTTTGCCTTTTATTTCTTCTAAATTTTTTAGAAGCAAGTTTTCTTGCACTTCTCTCTTCAACACAATTTCTTTCTTGCGCATTTCAAGCTCCGCTACAGCTCTTGGCGTGGCAGTTACAACTAATTTCCTAGGTAGCAAAAAATTCATTGCGTAACCGTCATTTACTTCTTTTATATCGTATTTTTTCCCTATCCTCGATACATCTTGTAAAAAAATTACTTTCATTATTTTAATAGTATTTCTACTGCCTTTTCCAACTGCGGATCTTTTTTCTCCCCTGAATCTTTTTTAGTAATCTCCACAAGATAATCCGGAATCAATCCTTTTTCGGAGATGGAAGTTCCATTCGGAGTTAACCAATTTGCGACTGTAATTTTTAAAATAGTATCTGGAGTGATATCAACAACTTCCTGTACGGAACCTTTGCCAAAGCTTTGCGTGCCCACGAGTGTTGCGCGACCGTGGTTTTGCATTGCGCCAGCGACAATTTCCGATGCCGAAGCGGAACCGTTGTCTATCAAAATAACAAACTTCAAGTTGTCATTAAATATATTATAACCCTTGCTTCTGAATACTTCTGGTTTTTTACTATCGCCGTAATCTTCAGTCACAATAGTTTTCCCGCTCGGCAAGAACCAGCTTGATATGCTTATAGCTGAATCTAAATATCCGCCTGGATTTCCCCTTAAATCAAGCAAAAGCTTGTCACTTCTAGATTCTACGAATTGTTTTATCGCGTTACGGAAAAGGTTGGCGGAGTTTGCGGAAAAACTATAAAGTTTAATTGCAAAAATTCCATCTTTTCTTAATTCTGTATCCAGAGTTGGTATATTTATAGTATCTCTTTCAATTTTTATTTCCATCGGATCTTCATTCCCCTCGCGAAGAACTGTGAGTGTTACCGCTGTGCCTTTTTCTCCTCTTATTAATTTAATCGCTTTTTCAATACTTAAATCAGAAGTGGATATTTTGTCAATTTTCAGAATTTTATCGCCAGATTTAATATTTGCCCTATAAGCAGGAGTGTCTTTAAGCGGAGCAATAACTGTGAGAATCTTATTTTTTATACCGACTTCCATACCGATTCCAATGAAATTACCGGCTATTTCTTCCTCAAAAGTTTTTGTTTCTTCCGGGTCGAAAAATACGCTATATGGATCATCTAAAGAGTCAATAAGGCCTGAAATAGCCCCATAAATCCTATTTTGATCTGTTACTTCGTCGCTTTTTGGATATTTCTCATTAATGGTATTCCAAACTTTCCAAAAAGGAAAAAAATCTGCCTTCGTTGCAACTTGCGTTTCCTTATTAGTAAGGCCCATAATTTTATCTATCTCAGGACGATTATGGTTGCCAACATAAACGCCTCCGACGAAAGACAGAACAATAAGGGAAACGACAGTAGTAATATGTCTTGTTTTTAAAAGATTTTGCATTATTTAATATTATATTTCTCCTTCATTAAAAAACTTATTTTCTGAAAAATTATCAAAAGTTTTTTCTTCTTTAATTTCTTTTATTTTGGATTCTTTATAAAGCATAAAGCTTACATAAATAAGTCCAAGCCCAGAAAGAGTTATAAGAATATCTTTCCAGGAATATGGAAAACCTAAATATGGCAATATTGCCACCCAAACGCCCAAAATCAAAAGTGTCCATGCTTTTTTCATAGGCGTATTATATCAATAAATGAAGAGAATATGCAAGAATTACTTTCATCGTAATACCTGAATTTATAAAAAATACTCCGGAGTATTGATAGACATCCAATCTAAAAGTTGACGCATAACAGAGGATGCGTTGACATTATTTGCGGAAGGTCCAGCTTCCATCATTATGGTAAAAGCATATTTTGGATTTTTATACGGGAAAAAACCGACAACCCAAGAGTTTACTTTATTTTTTTTGACACCCAGCTGAGCTGTGCCGGTTTTAGCGGCAACCTCCACATAAGGCACATTGAGCGCTGATGCGGTGCCGTAAGTTACCGCCTGCCGCATTCCATTATGCACGACATCAAAATATTCCTTTTTAAAATTTACTGTGGAAAACAGATTTTCTTTTTGCATATCACCTAATATAAAATGCGGAGTTAAAAGTTTGCCATTGTTTGCAATAGCGGAAACAGCTCTGGCAACTTCTATCGGAGTAACTTGAAATCCGTATTGTCCAATGGCCGTATTATAGGTGTCTCCAATACGCCAAATATCGCCTTTAAAGTTTTTCATTTTCCATTCCGGGCTCGGGATTGTGCCTTCAGTTTCATCTGGCAAATCAACTCCAGTTTTATCTTTGAAGCCGAAAAGTTTCGCATATTTTTCAATATTTGCGATGCCAAGCCCTTTTTGATCTTCGTATCCCCCTCCAATTTCGTAAAAATAAATATCCGAAGATACGGCAAGGGCCTGCGCCATATCTGTCCAGCCGTTTACTCTCCAGTCTTTAAAAACAGTTTTCTGGTCCTCAAAATATGGATTTTGAATTGAAATAGAGCCAGTTGAAAGAATTTTTTTATATGGATCAATCACGCCTTCCGCCAGAGCGCCTAAACTTAAAAATGGTTTTACGATTGAGCCCGGAGTATAAAGTCCCGAAATAGTTTTGTCTAGAAAAATTTTTCTTTTATCATTCATATAATCATTAATTTTTTTTGTGTCTTTTCCCAACGATAAAATTTCAGAATCATATTCTGGAAAGCTGGTAGAGGTTATGATTTCCCCATTTTGAACATCCATTATTACTGCTCCTCCGCCGATAAATCCATTGTCCTGCGATGAATTTTTAATGAGAGCAAATAATTGTTTTTGAATTCGTGAATCAATGCTTGTTATTAAATCGCTCCCCTGTTTTGGGGCATTTATAATATTTTCCGAATGTATGACTCCTTTTGCGTCTGTTTCTATTATTTTTGATCCATTTTCACCTTTTATTTTGTCGTTATATTCTTTTTCAAGGCCATCGATGCCCTTAAATTCAGTTTGCCAATAATTTCCCGCATTGTCTTTTGTCGGATAACTTACATAACCTAATATATGTGAAAATCCAGACGAAGTATAAACGCGTGTATATAATAATGAATCTAACTTGGTAGTCGGAGCACCAAGTGGTGCTCCGACTACCAAGTCCGTTCCCCCTTCTGTTTTTTTATTCCAAGCTAATTCTTTTTTGTTTCTGTCGTAGATTATTCCCCTTTCAGTGAAAATAATAACTTTTTCCAAAATATTATTTTCGCTTCTTTTTCTGTAGTTATCTCCATTTCCGACTTGGAGATATACCAGCCGGATTCCGAATAAAATTATTATCAATAGAAATGAAGTACCAAGAAGATTGATAGTTTTTCGGGGAATTGGCTTTTCTATCCGTCCCTCAAATTGCTGACGATCAAAATTCTGCAGATTTTTTGAATCAAGAAAAATTTCATCCGGCTCCACGAAAGTATTTTTCTTTTTATTTTTTGTGAATTTTCGAAAATTCATTCCAGTGCTAAAATTTTATTTATTAATATTTGGATTAAGTCTTAATTTCTTTTTAAACAATTCTAAAATTATAAAACAAATAAGCGCCGCGAAAAAAGAAACAAAAGTTAAATTAAAAAGCCTTGGTTCAGGCACTCCATAAAGCAAATCTGACAAAAGAAACAAAAAAACAGCTTCTAGAAAAAAAGGAAAATATGCCATACTCGCAAACGCTAATATAACAGATACCCAAAAGGGCAT
>LBSW01000005.1 GCA_000990145.1 Parcubacteria group bacterium GW2011_GWB1_37_13
CCCAAAAAAGTTTTTGGATATCGGAGCGAGAATTCCTAAAGGCGTAATTTTGACTGGGGCTCCGGGGACTGGGAAAACCTTGCTTGCCAGGGCGGTGGCTGGAGAAGCCAGCGTGCCCTTTTTTCATTTGTCTGGAAGCGAGTTTGTGGAAATGTTTGTGGGTGTTGGCGCTTCTCGAGTGCGAGACCTTTTTAAAATGGCAAAAAAAGCGGCTCCGGCGATAATATTCGTGGATGAAATAGATGCGATAGGGCGAACGCGCGGGGGCGGGTTTGGGGGAGGAAACGATGAGCGCGAGCAGACCTTAAATCAAATATTGGTTGAAATGGACGGCTTTGAGCCCAATGATAAGGTCATCGTGATGGCGGCGACTAACCGGCCGGATGTGCTTGATCCGGCTCTTATCCGCCCCGGCCGTTTTGATAGAAAAGTTTTGCTGGATTTGCCCGATCGCGCTGATCGTGAAGAAATATTGAAAATTCATGCAATTAAAAAACCGCTGGCTGAAGATATAAATCTAAAATTAATTGCTGAACGCACCCCCGGATTTTCAGGCGCTGATTTATACTCGTTGATGAATGAAGGCGCAATCCTTGCCGCTCGAGAAAATCGAAAAAAAGTTTTTCAGTTTGACCTGATTCGGGCGATTGAAAAAGTTATGCTTGGACCGGAACGCAAAAGCCATCTGCTTTCCAAGAAAGAAAAAGAAATTACCGCTTACCATGAAGCAGGCCACGCGCTTGTGGCTTCGGTCTTGCCTTACGCGGATCCAGTACACAAAGTTTCTATCATCGCTCGTGGTAATGCTGGGGGATATACTTTGAAATTACCTCTAGAAGAAAGGCGACTCCAATCTAAAAAAGAGTTTATAGATGATATTGCCTTGTCTCTCGGAGGGTACGTGGCAGAGCAAATGATTTTTGAAGATATAACCACCGGTCCATCCAGCGACCTGCAAGTCGCCACAAACTTAGCTCGGGCAATGGTAACGCGCTGGGGAATGTCGGATGCGATTGGTCCAATAGCTCTAGTAGGAGGAGGCGGCAGACCTCAATACGGAGAGATTATGGAAAAAGAATACTCAGAAACGATTTCCACGAAGGTTGATGCGGAAGTTTCAAGAATAATAAACGATGGATTGAAATCTGCCGAAAAAGTGCTGACTGAACACAGAAAGGCGTTTGATGCTATTGCGCATAAGCTCATTGAAGTGGAAACTTTAGAACAGGAAGAATATGAAAAAATTCTGACTGCGCACGGAATAATTCTTAAAAAGAAAGAAGAAAAAATTGTTTAATTGTATTGATTATTTAGAACTTCCGGTTATTTATGACACAGTTAAAAAAACGATTTTATCTTTGCGGAAAACTAATTAATTTTGTAGTATTAAAAAACACCCGCCCTTAGCTCAGTTGGTAGAGCAGACGACTTATACTCGTCTTGTCCTAGGTTCGAGTCCTAGAGGGCGGACAATAAAAATAGTGTAATTTAGCTTTAAATATTTTTCTATCTTAACCATTCCCTGAAAGAACGAGGCCAGCCAATCAGTAAGAGCAAAGCAAGCGGCGCTCCCCAGTTTGCCCATCTTTCAACAAAATCCCATACAGGATCAGGTCCGAGGGGCCAGCGAAGCATTGCGGTAAAGAGCCCCCAAATAGCCATCCATAAAACAGCTATCCTAATAGGTCTTATAAGCACTAACAATGCTAATAATAAATCTATCGTACCTACAAGCGTCAGCAAGGTCACAATTGTTTGCGGGTCTACGATGCCAAAGGGCTTAAAATATACAAACCAAGATGTTTTTCCTTGCAAAGCAAACATCCCGTGCCCAATAAATTCTCCTGCTACCGCTATACGCAATATCCATTCTATTTTTTTATTATTCATATTCTCCGTATTATATCTTATTTGAATTATTGATGACAAAAAAGTTATCCACTTTTATTCAAAATGAAATTCAGAAACTTTAGATTTAACTTTTTGTTTAAGCAGAGGGCAGTTTTTTAATTCTGGATCTTCTTCAATCAAACGAACAGCTTCGGCGCGAGCGGCTTCCACCATTTTGATATTTTTTATCGCTTCCATTCCAAGATCGGTAATGCCCCACTGCTTCGTGCCGCTAAGTTCTCCCGCGCCGCGAAGCGACAAATCCAGTTCCGCTAATTCAAAACCGCTTTTGGCGGTTTTTAACGCATTCAACCGAGCTATCGTCTTTTCACTTTTTACTTCGGCGAAGATAAAGCAATATGCTTGATGCGAACTTCTGATGACGCGTCCGCGCAACTGGTGCAGTTGTGCTAGTCCAAACCTTTCCGCTCCCTCAATGATTATTACAGTGGCGTTGGGTACATTTACTCCCACTTCCACCACCGATGTGGCGCAAAGAATATTGATTTTACCTAACACGAATTCCTGCATAACTTTTTCTTTTTTTTCTTTACTCATTTTGCTGTGGAGGACTCCGATTTCATATTCTTGAAAAACTTCTTTCTTCAAACGCTTTGCTTCTTCGACTGCAGATTTTACATTGAGCGCTAATTCTTTTTCAGGGTCTGGCTCAAATATTCTTGGACAAATTACGTAAAGTTGCCGTCCATCCTTCAATTCTTTTCTTATTTTTTCATAAGTTTCAGCGCGTTTATTTGGGGTAATGATTTCCGTGATTATCTGTTTTCTTCCGGCGGGCATTTCATCAAGGAGAGAGAGGTCTAGGTCGCCATAAATGGTAAGCGCGAGTGTGCGGGGGATGGGAGTGTTCCAAATCTATGCTGCTCATCAATCACGACTAATGCCAAATTTTTAAATTTTACAGTTTTTTGAATTAGGGCATGAGTGCCTATCAATATTGGTATTTCTCCATTAGCTATCCATTTTAAAAGTTGCACGCGGGAGATAGTGGTCCAGCTTGCCCCGTTTGCGGGGCCAATTGTCTTAGCCGGAAATTTTCTGCAGCCACTTCCTGTGATGAGTCCGATGTTTATTGGCAGTTTTTCGCCAGAGGCGGATCCGTCTTTGGCGGAAAAATATTCTATGAAAGATTCAAAATGCTGAGTTGCCAGAATTTCGGTCGGTGCCATATAAGCTACTTGCAAATTTCCGAAATTCTGTCCATTTGGTCTCTGTTTTACGGCTACATAGCTTGCTGTCGCCGCGACGGCAGTTTTACCGGAGCCGACATCGCCTTCTAGCAGTCGAGACATCGGAAAATATCATTCAAGATTGTTTCTATGGATTTTTTCTGCGAATTAGTGACATCGAAGGGAAATCTTTGCAGGAATTCTTCCACATCTTTCTTTTCGGCAAATATTTGGAAAGATTTATTTTTTCTGTATTCAAATTTATCATGCTGACGTTCAAGCTGGATGCAAAAAACTTCTTCAAAAGCGAATCTTTTGCGGGCCGACTCCGCGTCTTTGGCGTTTTTTGGCTTATGAATCCAAATAAGCGCGGTTTTGAGGGTTGGCAAATTATATTTTTTTAAAATGTCAGCTGGGACATAATCTGCGATATTGTCGAGAGTTTTTTCTTTTAATATTTTTTCTATTGCGTGATAAAACCACTTGGAAGTTATCCCGCGAGTTTCGGCATAAATGGGATAAGAAAAACCTTTATTTTCAAGATTATTTTTTTTAAAAAGCGTATCGTGTGAATCTATCGGCATGCCAGGTAATTTTTCAAATTCTGGATTAGCTAAATAAATTCCTCTTTTGCCAAGCGTTATTTTGCCTGTTAATTTTACATTCTCACCGTTATGAATCATCTTTGCCAAATACGCCTGATTGAACCAAATTATTTTTATTTTGCCGGATAGATCTTCAATTTCACCTTCAGCCATGGGAATTTTTGAGCGAAAGCCTTTTTTTGTTTTTAATTTTGAAACTTTTCCGTAAATTGTCGCGACATCGCCCGCCCTTAATTCGGAAATTTTCTTTACTTCGGTTATGTCGCTGTATCGGACAGGGAAGTGAAAAAGCAAATCTGCCACCGAAAAAAGCTTCAGCCGATGCAGAGCTTTTTTTTGGTTTGTGTCCAAGCGGAATTTTGTTTCAAGTTTGTCGTGCAGTTCCATTGGCGGGGTACATTAGACCACTCTGACACGGCTCCTTTAGGACTCAATTACTCTAACATATTCTGCATATTTTTCCATTTTCTTCTGTAATCCACTTGCAAAATTATTTATGCTATAATAATCTAGTCGGTCATTATTATTTTTTTTTGTAACTTAATTTTATGATTAGAGGAGAACATTAAGAAGTGACTTACTCGCTGTAGAAAGGGACAGCCTTAGAGTCTTTGGGCTGTCTCTTTTGTGTTATGATGAGTCTTATTATGCTGGATAATGAACCGTCGGCAAAAAAAAGTTCCTGTTCTTATTGCGGAGATGCTCCTGTCAACCACCTTTTTTCTTTTTTGGAGAGCATAGTTTCAATCACTCTGGATAATAATGCGAAAAAAATTATTAAATATGTCCCTTTTTTTGTAAAAAATTTTGCCGATTTTATACCCGAATTTTTATTCAAAACCTTGGCTTTTTTAAGGCTTGCGAAATTCTCGGGAGACATTGATAAAGCAAAAACATTTCGTTCTAAAATTATTTGGGAAGAAGCGAAAAAAAGAGGGATACTGATGGAACAGGTGATATTTCTCGGCAACCCCTTGGATTATTATCGCGCGAAGCTTAAGGTTAAAGGCAAGAACAAATTTTTTTATTTTGAAAGCATTCCCATCCGCCCGGAATTTTTGGATATAAATAAAAACTGGGATGATAAAGTCGTAATGAAGCAAGAATTCGAGAAACATGGTATTCCGATTCCAGTTTTTTTTGAACTATCCTTTTTTTCATTTTTAAATTTAAAAAATATAGGAAGAATATTTTCTAAGCTCGAAAAACCCATAATTGTCAAGCCGCGAATAGGATCCCGCGGCAGGCATACCGTTACCAACATTCATACTCTACAGCAGTTTCGCGATGGCATTGATACTGCTCGCCAGATATGTTCTTACTTGATTGTTGAAGAACATTTAAAAGGCAGTATTTGTCGGGTAACTTTTGTGGACGGAGTTCTTGCCGGATTCTACATTGGACAAGTTCCAACTCTCTTTGGCGATGGCAGAAAAACAATAAAAGAGCTTATTGAAGAAAAAGACGGCAAACGTCATAATCGAGTCGAACCCATACGCATTTCAAAAGAATTGCGCGACCATATTTTGCGGGCAGGATTTGCAATTGATGATGTCTTGCCTGAAGGAATTTCTCTGCCTTTGACGCACCGCGCAGGCAGATTATTTGGAGGCGCGACAAAAGAGATGATTGCTGATTTGCATCCAAGTTTTATTCCTATTCTAAAAAAGGCCGCAAAAGCAACAGGTTTGTCTGTGGTAGGTTTTGACGTTATCATTCCAGATTCCACAAAACCGGCCAATTCTCAACGCTGGGGAATTATTGAATGCAATTCTTTGCCATTCATAGATTTGCATTATTATGCTCTGGAAGGCAGGCCTAAAAATATTGCCGGCATGATTTGGGATATGTGGCAATGAAAAAGTTATGCTTCTGCTTTTTTCAATTTTTCAAAAACAATTCCCACTCTCTCTTGAATAAAAATTTGCAGATGTGAAAGATTCCGTAGGTAATAAAAAAGGCAGAAAAAACATCTATTGAATAATGTATATGTCCTAAAAGCACGACAATCGCGAAAAGTGCGGAAAACCCCAAAAAAATTGTTCTCGTAGTTCTATTTTGGTCCCAAAATATTAAAGCCAAGAGAAAAGGCAGTCCAGTATGTCCGGAGAAGAAAAGGTCATTGCCGGTAAAGATGCCATAAAAAAATTTTCCGTCGAACATCGGCGAGTCTATTACCACTTGAGTCGGGAAGGCGCTGATATGCGTAAGGATAACGAATACCGCTCTTATCAAAGTAAAAAGGGCGACGCTTTTCATAGCGAATGGCAGGCATTTGGGTTCTTTTAGCCCCACGAAAAGACCCACGAAAAGCAACAGCACCGATCCATATACAAAAATTCCACCTACATTGTAAACTCTTATATTACTAAGTATTAAGTCAGTCACAGGCGCGCTGGGCAGATTGTTCACGTAACCGTTAATGAAAAATTGCGTCACCAAACTTACTCCGAGTAAAAGAAGACCGCCCAAAAACGATATGAGAAAATTTTTATCGGTAAAATGAATTTTATAAGATTCCATCTTGTTTAATATAGCATATTTCCTTTATTTTTCTCTATAAAAAATTCCATTGCTTTCGACATTTCATTTACAGCGTTATGGACGGTATTATGGTCAATGTTTGGTATGCTTATAAATTCGGAATTTTTTATTTTTTTAGAAAATTTTATTGCATTTTTTATTGGAACCATCGAATCTTTTTCTCCGTGGATAATCAAGGTCGGCGCATTTATTTTTTCCAAATTATATTCTTGATTTAGCCTGAAAGACTGTCTCAAAATGTAAAAATGAACGCGAAGTCCGGTATTTTTCATATCCGCCAGATTTCTGCTGATATCCCAGTCGGTGGAATTTATGTGTTTTGTGTAATCTACGTGTCCGCGTGGACGGGGATTGAAAGGCAGAATTTTTAGGAATATCTTTATTAATGTAAAAGTGGGTCGGACGATTTTTGCCAAAAGTCCCTCGCCCAAATAAACTTCTGGAGAAGTAAAAATATTAGCGAGAACCGCTTCTCTGTGTGACTTTAAATATTCAAGCGCAATTAAGCTTCCGAAAGAATTGCTTATCAAAATAAATTTTGAAATATTAAGATATGAAACCAAGTTATGAAGGTCATCGGCAAAATTTTTAATTTTATAATCAGAATAATTTGGAAACTTTTTTAATTTACCATGTCCGCGGATGTCAAAAGTCAAAATATTGTATTTGTTTTCAAATATTTTCTCATATGGCCACCAGGCCGAAGAAGAACCTGAAACTCCGTGCACAAATACCAAGGTCGGCCTATCAGTCTGAAATTCATTTTTTCGATAATATATCTCGTTTTTATTTAAATAGTATTCTTGCATCCCGTTAGAAGTTATTTTATTTTGTTTATAATTTTTGTCATAATCTTTTTAGCGTTGAATAATACGCTTTTTCCAGGAGATCGACGCTTTTGCGTATATCGTATTGCTTAATTTTTTCAAAACTTATTTCACCCATTTTTTTTCTTAAATCCGGATCAACAACAAGTTTTAAAACTTGGTAAGCCAAATCTTGAGAATCCTTTGCCTTGAACAAAAAACCGTTTCCGTCTACAAAATGGCGAGATGCGCTCATTTTTGCGTCAGAAACGATAATCGGTTTTCCGCAAGCCATCGCTTCTAAAACTACCATGCCTTCCAGTTCCGCCAGAGACGGCAGGACAAATATATCGCTTGCGTTATAAGCCAACAGTTTATCCTCTTCGCTGATTAATCCCAAAAAAGTGACATATTCATCAACATTGAGCCGGTTTGCCAATTTTTCCAATTTTAATCTCATATATCCGGCGCCGGCCAGCATCACGCGCGCATTTTTATTTTTTTCAATAATATATGGCATCGCTTTTATCAGCGTATCAACGGATTTTTCCGGAAAGAGCCGCCCAACGAATAGTAATTTTACTTGGCCGGCAGGAATATTGAATCGCTCATAAAAATTGCCGATGGCCACCGGTTTGAATTCTTTCAAATCTATTCCATTGCTGATCACAAGCGACGGCTGATTTTTTCTACCCAATTTATCAAGCAAAGCGCGCGCCATTTCTGACGGGTAGATTAATAGCTCTGCCTTGCTGTAGACCCATGCCAGATATTTATTCCACAGATTACCGAGAATAAGTTGCATCACTTTTGGCATATCCATAAACAAATTTTCTGGCTGGGAATGTGAATGCGCCACTATTTTTATATGAAGCGCTTTTGCGGCGAAGATAGCGACAATGGCTCCGGACATTGGTAGAATTATGTGGACTATATCAATTTTTTCTTCTTGAAAAACTTTTTTCATTTCTTTAATTGTCGGAAAAGCCAAATTCCATCCTCCGCTTTTTGGAACAGGAAGACTGCGATATCTGTAAGTTTTTAAATCATCATGATAATTATGTTCTTTGTGTTCGGCAGATCGCGCGCCGATAAAAATGACATTATGCCCGCGCTCTTTTAAAAGTTTTCCAAATCGTCGCGTTGAAACAACAACGCCGGATTTATTATTGCCAATCGGATCGCAGACCATAGCGATGTTTAATTTCTTCTCCAATGTTTCCATCATAAGCTGGCTTTTGTTCCTATTTTATATTTTCGGATGAACGCAAACAATAAAATAATCAATATGATTAAACTTACTATAGCCGCGTAGTAATTCAAATATTTTTCTATAACCACATACATATTTCCGAATAATATTCCAATAACGAACCAAATCGCATACTGAATAAGGGAAACTATCCCGCAGGTTTTGAAGTATCTTCCGAAAGGAATATGCAGCGCGCCGGCGGCGACGAGTCCCGTAAATCCGATGCCATACACAATCTTGGACATAACAATTGCCTTTTTATAATTTTCGTTGAAATACGTTTCCGCTTTCTCTAATTTTTCTTCGGTAATTTTAAAATAAGGCAAAAATCTTTTTCCGCGGTATCCAATATAATATTGCGCAAAATCTCCAACAATATCTCCAAAAACTATTATTAAATAGACCAACAGGGGATTTAAAATACCAAGCACTATCAGAGGTCCGCAGACTATCATTAAAACAGGACCCTCGACAATGGAAAGAGGTATTAGGATTAAATATTTGTATGTCAGCAATAATTCAACCATACAATAATTATATTGTATGGTATTTTTGTGTTATTTTGACATTGACAAGTAGTATGTTTTTTGTTACAATAAAAAATGAAAAAAGTAGAGTAGCGCGAGCTACCCATGAAAACAAAAAGAACCAAAAAACAAAAACAAAACTATGAATGCGAACTTAGTCGGAGGTCACTGGGTCTTGAACATGTTGCCCGTTTGGGCAACGGCCCTTGTTCTCTATGCGGTGACTCTGGGAGTCATCTTCATTCTGCGGGATAAGTATGAAGGGCTGTTCTACAACACTTCATACTCCGCTATGCTAGGCGATGGCGCCTTGCTAGTTGTCGTTTTGATGGCTGCTGGAGTATTGCAACGCGAAATACTCCTTCCAAGTTGGTTGCAGAGCAAGTGGTTCCATTTTGGAGTCGCTATTCTGGGGATTGGGCTTGGCATAAGGTGGTGGGGATTCGACGCGTTCGGCGTGATGCTCGAAAATTACATTGAGTGGGGAGACATATATCATCACCTTGTGATTGTGCCGTTGTTGTGTTACCTCGGGGTAACACTTTTACCAGTGATTTGGCTAGCTGGAACGCGCGTCGAAAAATGGTCAACACTGTTCTTAGTTTTGCTGTGGGTGATGTTGGTTGTTTACGACACTAGAACCAAGCGGTTCAATCAGCGCCATTACCTCAAGAAACACGAAATATATCTTAATTGGGGTAAACCATCATGGTCGCGATAAGTCGGGCTGATAACATCAGCCCACAAAAACCCCTAACAAAGAAAGGAATGAAAACCGCTTGTTAGGGTTTTCATTTTGCCTTTTTTAAAAAACTCTAATGCGCCACGGTGAAAGCGACGATTTTTCTCGCGCCGGCTTGTTTTAGAGTTTTTCTCGCTTCATTTAACGTTGCGCCGGTGGTGGTGATGTCGTCTATAAGAATTATATTTCTGCCTTTTACTGATTCAATATTTTTATTTTCACTTTTTATAGCGAAGGACCCAATAATGTTTTTCAGACGTTCCGTTCGGTTTTCAATGCGGGCCTGATGTTCTGTTTCCTTCGGTTTTATCAGAATATTATTTTCCAATTTTATATCCGCGCCGCGCCGCAGATTGTTTATTTTTATTAATTCTTTGCAAATTAATTCTGCCTGATTATATCCCCGTTCCCGCAATCTTTTCGGCGAAAGGGGAATGGGAATTAAAATAACGTTTCTGAAGTTTTCCATTGCGGATAAATCGGACAGTTCTTCTATAATTTTATTATAAATAATTTCCGCAAAAATACCCGCCAATCTTCTTTTGCCTTTATACTTAAAAAGCCACAGCGCTTTTTTAATAATTGGATGGCGGTAGTCATATAGAGAGAAAATCCATTTTGAAGTTTCGCGTTCCGCAGCAGGAGCGTCGGAAATGCATTTAGAACAGAATTCTTCCCCATTTTTTCCGCAGGAAAGGCATTTTACAGGGAAAATTATATTTAACACACTTTTCAATATAGTGTTTAATAATGGCATATATGATATGATATTAGCACAAATGGATAATCTATTTTTGAAAAAATTTTTCTCAAAAATAAGCGAGCTTATGGCTAACGCAGAAGACAGCGCTGTTGGTATTGATATTGGCTCTTCTGCGATCAAAGTGGTTGAGATTAAAAAGAAAAAAGGCAGAATAATACTTGAGACTTACGGAGCGATAGCTCTCGGTCCTTATGATGCTCTTGATGTGGGGCGTGTCACCAATCTTCCAGTTGAAAAGACAGCGGAAGCTCTAAAAGAAGTTTTAAAGCAGTCTAGGGTGGATGTTGTTTCAGGAGCTTTCTCTATTCCTGTGCAATCAAGTTTAATTTTTAATATTGAATTGCCGATTACTGTCAAAGACACTGAAATGACAACAGTCATTTCCACGGAAGCTCGCAAATATATTCCAGTGCCAATTACGGAAGTTTCGCTTGATTATTTTATATTGCCCCAAAAAGAATCTTCTTTTGAAGAAATGAACGCGAATAATTCCAATATTCCGCAAAAAACGGCAGAAAAAACAAATGTTCTTGTTGTCGCTACGCAAAACAGCGTAATTTCCAAATATCGTTCTGTTGTTTCTCTGTGCTCCCTAACAGCATCTTTTTTTGAAATCGAAATATTTTCTTCAGTCAGGGCAAATTTTGAACATGAACTTTCTCCAGTGCTACTGATGGATTTCGGCGCGTCCCGCACCAAGCTTTCGATAGTTGAATTTGGAATGGTTAAAAATTATCACACCATAGAAAGAGGGGGAGCTGATATAACCGATTCTATTTCCAAATCTTTAAGCATCCCCTTTTCTGAAGCAGAAAAAATGAAAAAAGAATTCGGTCTTTTTGGAAATCCGGCGGAAAAAAGCTTGTCCGATATCATTAAAATTCATATTGATTATATCTTTTCTGAAACTAATAGCGCGTTATTGGGGTATGAGAAAAAATACAATAAAACTATAAGCAAAGTTATATTTACAGGCGGCGGTTCTCTTCTAAAGGGACTGACAGAAACGGCGGCAAATAATTTTCGAGCTCAAATAGAAATTGGTCATCCGTTTAATAAAGTTAATGCCCCAGAGTTTTTGGGAAAAGTTCTCGAAACGATGGGTCCCGAGTTTGCAGTCGCGTTGGGATTAGCGTTACGAAAATTGCAGTAGTTGCCGACAAGGGACGATTTCTTATTGATAGTAAAGTTATACACATCTTATTTCACTAAAATTCTTTTTTATAATATAATTAAGCGTGATGGACTCTAATTTTCAAACATCATTTATACCTAAAAAACCGATAGTGGAAAAACGCGCAACCTCTACGCATTCCATTGGTTTTTTTACCGTTATTTCTATTTTTATTTTATTCACTGTGCTTTTGGCCAGTCTTGCTCTTTTTTTCTATAAAACAGTTCTAACAAAAAATATCGCTCAAATGGAGAAAGATCTAAATCTAGCCAAAAATCGTTTTGAGCCTTCTAAAATAAAAGAGCTTCAAGTGTTAGATAAGCGCATAAATTCATCAAATGAAATTTTAACTCATCACATAGCCGTAACTCCTATTTTCCAAGCCCTCCAATTGCTTACTATGAAGACTGTTCGCTATACTAAATTTGACTATAGCTTGGAAGACGGGAAAGATCCAAAAATAATCGTCAAAATGAGCGGGCAAGCCCTTGGCTATAGTTCCATCGCCCTCCAATCTGATCTTTTTGCTAAAAATAAAAATTTAATTGATCCCGTTTTTTCCAATCTTTCGCTCGACGACAAGGGCAATATTCTTTTTGATTTAGAGTTTTTGGTGGATCCATCTTTTGTTGATTATAAGCAAACGCTCTTAGCGCAAAGTTAATTTTTATGGCGCGATTTATCATGCCAATTATCTTAATAGGAATCAGCATTACCGTTTTTTTTGCATTCTTCAATCCTATTTACAATAATATCGGGAAGTTGCGCGCGCAGGTGGCGTCTTATGATGAAGCGCTGAAAAATTCCAAAAAACTTGAAAATGAACGAGATAAATTAACTGCAAAAAAGAATGCCATTGACGCAGAAAATTTGGCAAAACTTCAAAAACTTTTGCCAGAAAATATTGACAATATACGTTTGATTCTTGAAATAGAAAAAATAGCATCGCCCTACGGAATGGTATTGAAAGATGTTAAATACAATCCAACCAGCAAAGATAAAAAAAATGTTGGATCTGAATCAACGGGGGTTGCGCAAGGAGGCGGGGCAGTTCAGTCTGCGCCTAAAGATTACGGAGTTTGGGATTTGGAGTTTTCTACGATGGGTACTTACAATAATTTTCTTAGTTTTATAAGAGATCTGGAAAACAATCTGCGAATTGTGGATATATCAGCAATTGATTTTTCTTCTAATACAAGTACAAGTACAAGTACAAGTACAAGTACAAGTACAAGCGGCGGATCCAGTTCAACTTCCGCGGGATTTTACAAATATGATTTCAAAATTAAAACTTATTGGCTGAAAAATTAAAATTAAAATTAAAATAAAAAAATGCCAACAATAAAGAACATAATAATATTCATAGCAATCGGAACGGTTTTCGTTTTGATTTATATTTTTTTTATAAAACCGTCTCCCCCCGTTGATAATCTGATTTCTTCTTCGTCGAATCTTTCAGAACAAAGCGCAGAAACTTTAGCTAGGAATGCCTCAGCTACTCAAGATTTTTTGGGGTTGCTTTTGAGTGTTCAAAATATAAAATTGGATGACACTATTTTTTCTGATGAAGCGTTCATTGGTTTGCGAGATTCCAGTATTGTGCTTATACCAGATGGAAATGAAGGCAGGCCGAATCCGTTCGCTCCGCTTGGCACTGATGTTGTTGCGCCGCCAGTAGGTACCGCAAGCGGAAGCGCTGAAACGACAGAAACTTCGATATTGCCATAATCTAATTATGAGTCCCGTTAGAAGTCGCGGTCGCAATTTAATAACTATAATTAAGTCTGGTCACGGTCTTTTGTCCGCGACCTGCTTTTAATGGGATGAGTTTTTTAGAAGAGTTAGCTAAAGAAAATGTAATCAAAACGAGCCAAATAGGTGAGATAAAAAGTCGCGCGCAAGAAAAGTACGCGGGGGATATAGATGAAGCCCTCATTGAATCTGGCGTTACAGAGGATAAAATTTTGGAAGTAAAAGGAAAATATCTTCAGATGCCAGTTAAGAAAATCGACAAAGATGAGTTGACCTTTGACGCTCTGAAATATATTTCAGAAGATTCAGCAATCCATTATAATTTTGCTCCAATTGAATTGCGAGAAGGAGTGTTAGAAGTAGGCGTGACAGATCCGGAAAATATTCAGGCAATGGATGCATTACAATTTATTTCCGTCAAACTTGGCATTCCTTTTAAAATATATCTGATTTCTAAAAACGATTATGCAGGCATTATGCAGGCCTACAAAGGCATAGGAAGCCAGGTAAAAGAGGCGCTTAGCGAATTGGATCAGGAAGAAAGCAAAAGCTTAAGCGAGCCGGGCGAAGAAGCGAAAATAGTGGAAGACGCGCCGGTTATAAAAATTGTTGCTGTTATACTGCGTAATGCCCTAGAAGGAAATGCTTCTGACATACACATTGAACATACCGGAGAAAAAGTAAAAGTGCGTTTTCGCGTGGATGGAAGTCTGCATACCACTATAGTGCTGCCGCCTAATATTTATAGCGGAATAGTGGCGCGCATAAAAATCTTAGCCAAGCTTAGATTAGATGAAAAAAGAAAACCTCAAGATGGATCTTTTAGCGCCAATATTGACGGACGCAAGATTGATTTTCGCGTCTCTACGATGCCGGCATATTATGGCGAGAAAGTCGCTATGCGTATTTTAGATTCTGAAAAAGGAGTTAAACCTTTGGACCAATTAGGTCTGTCGGAGACGAATCTTAATATGATTAGAGAAGCGCTTGAAAAGCCATATGGGCTTATTTTGATTACCGGTCCGACAGGATCTGGAAAATCTACAACCCTGTATTCAATGATGAATGAGCTTGATAAGGAAAAAAGCAACATTGTATCTTTGGAAGATCCTGTAGAATATCATATGCCCGACATAAATCAGTCGCAAATGATGCCTGAAATCGGATATACTTTTGCCTCAGGACTTCGTTCTATTTTACGCCAAGACCCGGATGTAATAATGGTCGGAGAAATACGCGATAAAGAAACAGCTCAGCTTGCCATTCAGGCGGCTTTGACCGGACATCTTGTTCTTTCAACACTGCACACAAATAATGCTATCGGCGCGGTGCCTCGGTTGGTTGATATGGGTGTTGATCCGTATTTAATCGCGCCAACCCTTATTCTGTCCATTGCCCAACGTCTCGCTCGCATGACTTTTCCAAGTTCGCGAAAACTTGTGCCGATGGATGAAAGCATCAAAATGCAGATTGAAGGACAAATAAAAGATTTACCAAACGAATTTAAAAAAGAAATTGGAATAAAAGGACAGATGTACAATACAGTTCCCTCAAGTGAATGTCCTTCCGGCACGAAAGGCCGTATTGCTGTTTTTGAAATGTTTAAAGTAGATAAAGAAATGCAGAGTGTAATACTAAAAAGTCCCACAAATGGAGAAATTTATAAAATAGCTCGCCGAAAGGGTATGCTTATGATGAAAGAAGACGCAATGTTTAAATCTGTGGAAGGTGTCATTCCATTTACGGAAGTATATAACTTTGGCAATGAAAATGAGTAAAAATTGTTTTAATAAATTATTTGGTGGGTTAATTTATTGTAAAGAGTTGTCCACAGGGTATTCAATTAAAGGTCGTTTTATAGTATAATGAAAAAGCGTATGGCAGGAGAAAAAAAGAAAATTTTAATAGTTGATGACGACAGTTTTCTTTTGGATATGTATGCCTTCAAATTTAGCCAGAATAATTTTGCGGTTTATACGGCAATGAACGGCGTGCAAGCGATAGAAAAACTTAAAAATGAATCCAGTTTTGATGTTCTGTTGGTGGATATAATTATGCCGGAAATGGACGGTTTTGAAATGTTGGAAAAAATGAACGCTGAAAAACTATCTCCAAGCTCTACAAAAATAATTTTATCCAACAAAAGCCAGCAATCGGATATAGATCGAGGCAATAGTTTAGGAGTAGCGGGTTATATTGTTAAGGCAAATTCTACTCCAGCGGAAGTGATTAACCAAGTAGTGGACATTTTATCCAAGAAAACCATAGCTACAAAATAAATTGTTTTAACATGGATTATAAAAAAAAACTTGAAGAACTTATTTTAACCGTTATTCGCGAAGGCGGATCGGATTTGCATCTTGGCACGGGACGTGTGCCGATTATCCGCGTGTCCGGAGAATTGATATTTCTCGTAAAACATCCGGTTTTTACGCAAGATGATACGATTGGAATTTTAGGCGAAGTACTCGAAAAAACAAAGATTGATAAATTTTTAGAAAGTCAGGAGGCGGATTTCTCTTATGATTTCCGCGGGGAAGCGCGGCTTCGCGGCAATGCCTTTTTTCAAAAAGGCCTAATTTGTGTGGTTTTTAGATTGGTGCCGAAAGTAAAAACCATCGCAGAATTGCATTTGCCTGCCATTTTGAATGATTTAGCCCGCAAAAAACAAGGATTTTTTTTAGTGGTTGGTCCTGTTGGACAGGGTAAATCAACCACACTGGGGGCTATGATTGATTTGATCAATAATGAACAGGCGCGCAATATCATAACCATTGAAGACCCAATTGAACACGTTTATGCGCCTAATAAGTCCATAATTAATCAGCGTGAAGTTGGTATAGATACTCGCGATTTTCATATAGCGCTCAAATCGGTTTTTCGTGAAGATGTAAATGTAATAATGATTGGCGAAATGCGCACGCCGGAAACGATAGCGACTGCGGTGACTGCCGCCGAGACAGGACACTTGGTGTTTTCAACTTTGCATACCAATAACGCTTCTCAAACAATAGACAGAATAATTGACTCTTTTCCGGGTGATCAACAAGATCAAATTCGTTCCCAGCTTGCGGCATCGCTTCTCGGAATTTTCTCTCAAAGACTTATTCCTAGAATTACCGGCGGGCTTATTCCAGCTTACGAACTTCTTTTAAACAATAGCGCCGTGTCAAATTTAATTCGTGAAAAACGCACGCACGAAATAGATGTAGTTATAGAAACGGGAACAGAATCTGGGATGATAGATCTAAACCATTCGCTTATGGAACTTGTGCGCGCCGGGGAGATTTCAATAGAAAACGCTTACCAGTATTCTCTTGATCCTAAAGGCCTAGAGCGAATGATATGATTACAAGCTAATTGGCTAATTAGCTAATAGCTAGCTAGCTTATAAAAATGTTATTTGAATATAAAGCAATAGATGCTAAAGGAGCAAATAAAGAGGGAGAAATTGACGCGCCCAATCGCGATATGGCGATAAGCGGCCTGCAAAGAAGGGGATTTGTGATTATTTCTATTAAAGACGAAGCAGAACGCAAATCTATTTTTTCAATTTCTTTTTTTGAAAAGGTCTCAAATAAGGATATGGTTATTTTGTCCCGCCAAATAGCGACTTTGTTTGAGGCGCAAGTCTCCGCTTTGAAATCTTTTACAATGCTGGCGGCTAATACGGAAAATAAACTTCTAAGCCGCAAGCTGACCACTGTCAGCGATGATCTCCAAGCGGGAGTTTCCATTTCTGGCGCGCTAGAGAAGCATCCGGATTTATTTTCTAATTTTTATGTAAATATGGTAAAGGTGGGCGAAGAAACGGGAAAACTCAATCAGACTTTTTTACATCTGGCGGAATATCTGGACCGCCAATATTCTCTCACTTCCAAGACCAGGAATGCGCTTATTTATCCGGTGTTCGTAGTCATCACATTTTTTGTGGTTATGACTCTGATGTTTACAATCGTAATTCCAAAACTTTCTTCAATTATTTTAGATTCTGGCCAGGAAATACCTTTTTATACAAAAATAATTATCGCAATTTCTAATCTTTTCGTCCATTATGGTTTTTTTGTCCTGATTTTTTTGGTGTTGATGGGTATCTGGGTTTGGAGATTGTCCTACACGGAGAAGGGAAAAGTATATCTTGATTCACTAAAACTCTCTATGCCAGCCGTGGGCAACCTATATAAAAAGCTTTATCTTTCGAGAATAACGGATAACTTGAATACTATGCTTGTCTCCGGTGTTCCGATAGTTCGAGCAATAGATGTTACTGCGGAAGTCGTGGGCAGCCGTGTATATAGGGAACTTCTAGAAGAAGTGGCGAATGGAGTAAAATCCGGCCTGGCGCTTTCTGTTGCGTTTACCAAATACAAAGAACAAATACCCGGTATTCTGGTTCAGATGGTGCAGGTAGGCGAAGAAACGGGCTCCCTAGGGGTTATTTTAAAAACTTTAACTGACTTCTACAAACGCGAGGTGGACGATGCCATTGATACGCTGGTGGGCCTAATAGAGCCGGTAATGATTGTAGTTTTAGGTTTAGGAGTGGGTATGTTGCTTGTATCGGTATTGATGCCTATTTACAATCTGGCGGGGGGCATCAGCTAATAGCTTTTAGCTAACTAGCTTGTAGCTTTTAGGGAAAATTGCAAATTTTGTATTTATTTTCCTATAAGCTAAAAGCTAACACCTATAAGCTATCCCTGTGGATAACTTTCTTGCCCTTATTTTTAAGTCTCTGTGTTATAATTACAGTATTAGAAATTAAGTCGAAACAAATTTCGGAAAAGTTTTCAGCAAGGTCAGTCCTTAAGAATTTTCCCAAAGGACTGTCCTTAGATGAAAACTTCAGGAGAAATTTATTATTAGTTGTTATTAACAATAAAATAATTATTATGAAGAAATTAAGTTTTAAAAAAGGTTTTAC
>LBSW01000006.1 GCA_000990145.1 Parcubacteria group bacterium GW2011_GWB1_37_13
TTAAAAATGTCTCCACGTGAATTTGCTTTAAAAAATCAAGCAAGTTAAAATTGAAATAATTGCCTGGAATATTTGTCTTAAGAATGGGGTACCTTACAAGGAGTGGGCGTGCCGTAGGCACGCCCACACTGTTTCGCCCGTTTTCGCCAACGAATTCAGATTCCCGCCTTCGGCGGGACGGAGGATTTTTTCGCCAAGGAGGAGGTGCGAGCCAAAGATTTCTTTGGCACAGACCTTTTTCGCAAAAAGGTCTGAATCAGAAGCAATTTTGTCCAAGGATTGAGCGTCTTTTACTTTGAATTACGAAACTCGATTTGCTACAATATGTTTGTCTTGAGTTAGTTGCTTTTCTCAAGGCAGTTGCTTGAGAAATAACCTTACTTTTGTTCACTAAAACATTTTAGTAAAAATGCTTTTTTGTTTTCACTAAAAAATTATCAACATTCTGAGTTTCGTAATTCAAAGTATTTTACGAAACCGCCAATTCGTTTTTACCCCCAAACTCAATATAAAATAACCGCCGAGCGAAACGAGGCGGTTTCCTCTGGCTTGCCTTTTCCTAAAGTGTCCTCTCGGTAGGAATCGAACCTACATTGGAAGGTTAGAAACCCTCTGTTCTATCCATTGAACTACGAGAGGATATTAAAATGTTTTTATAAACCCAGCTTCCAACCCTAGTATTCTTCTGAATAAATTTTTATCATGGATAATTATCGAGCAGGTTCTATTGTACAATATATTTCTTCTTTGGCCAAGAGAGCGTTATAATAAACTTAATGAAAATAAAAATCTTATACGAAGATTCTGATATTTTAGCCATAGATAAACCTTCTGGTGTTTTGGTGCATCCAGACCAGAGAAGCAAAGAAAAAACAATTCTTGATTTATTTTTTAAAAAATATCCCAAGATAAAAATAGTACACCGACTAGACAGAGACACCGACTAGACAGAGAAACTTCTGGTGTAATGTTGATTGCAAAAAATCTAAAAGCGTTTGAATTTTTGAAAAATCAATTTATTAATAGAGAAATAAAGAAAACTTATCATGCTATCGTTTCTGGATCTGTAAAAAATGATCGGGGTGTTATAAATAAGCCAATCGGCCGAAGTCCTAGAGATTTTAGAAGATGGCTCGCTGGCAGAGGAGCAAGAGGAGAATTAAGAGAAGCTATCACGGAGTACAAAGTTCTAAAAAGATTTATCGATAAAAAAGAAAAATTTACTTATCTTGAAATTAAACCAAAAACTGGCCGAACGCATCAGATTCGCGTGCATATGAAATTTTTAAATCATCCTATTGTTTGCGATTCGCTTTATAATCCCAACAAGCCTTACCCTGCGGAGCTTTCGCGCTTAGCGCTTCATGCAAGTTCTATAGAATTCAAGAATTTAAAAAATGAAACTATAAGAGTAGAGTCTTCTTTGCCGCTAGAATTTAAAAAAGTGGTAAAATAACGTCATGAAAGCTCAAACTAAGTCCTGCCAGAATTGTAAAAAAGATTTCACGATCGAGTCCGATGATTTTAATTTTTACGAAAAAATGCAAGTGCCAGCGCCCTCTTGGTGTCCGGAATGCCGGATGATTCGAAGGTTTGCTATTCACAATACTTGGAATATTTATTGGCGCAATTGCGATAAATGTGGAGTTAAAACACTTTCAGTATATGAGCCTGAGACCAAGCTCACAGTTTATTGCTCATCTTGCTGGTGGGGAGATTTTTGGGATGGGACAGAATATGCTCTTGAATATGATTCCTCAAGACCGTTTTTGGAACAAGTCAGAGAATTGAGCGAAAAAACACCATATCAGGCGCTTGAAACTGCCTATCTTACGCTCCGAAATTCAGATTATTCAAATGACATTGCTTGGAGCAAGGATTGCTACTTAGTTTTCTGGGCTGATTATTGCGATAATGTTTTCTACTCTTCTTTGCTAAATGGTTTAAAATATAGTGCTGATTGTGTTCGAGGATACCAATCAGAGTTGTGTTATGAATCTATAGGTTTTACTAAAAATTACAGAACATTTTTTTCAGATGAGTCTGATACTTGCGTAGATGTTTGGTTCTCTCGTAATTGTTACAGTTGTACTAACTGCGTTGGATGTGTGAATCTTCGCGGAGCATCTTATTGCATTTTCAACGTTAAGTATTCAAAAGAGTCATATGCAGAAAAACTAGAAGAACTGGGAATGGATTCTTGGACTAATCTGCGCGAGCTTGAAAAAAAAGCGCACAATTTTTGGCTCACGAAACCATATAGAGAATATAACGGTCACTCTTTAAATTTAAACGTAACAGGTGAACATGTGTACACATCTAAAAACTCCAAAGAGATGTATATTGTAAACGGCGCGGAAAATTGCAAATGGTGCCAATTTATTACAGTTCCAACTGCTAAAGATTGCATGGATTATTCCGGTTGGGGGAATAACTCTTCTCTTATTTATGAATCTGCTACTGTTGGAGAAAATACAAATTCAGTTTATTTTTCTTACGGTTGTTATCCTGATTGCCTGAACCTTGAATATTGTTCATGGAATATTGCTGGAAAAAACAATCTTGGATGTTTCAATTTTAAAAGAAAACACTACTGTATTCTAAATAAAGAATATACAAAAGAAGAATTTGAAAAATTAAAAGCAAAAATCACAGAAGACATGAAAGTAAATCCTTATATAGATTCTCTTGGCCGTAAATTCTTTTATGGAGAATTTTTTTCGCCTGAATTTAGCAAGTTTCCTTACAACAAATCAAATGCTATGCGTTTTTTTCCTAAAACTAAGGAGGCAGCGATGGGGGAAGGCTATAATTGGGTTGAAAGAGAAGAACCTGTTTATAAAATTACTATGTCAGCCCAGTCTTTGCCTGATACTATAGCAGAAACTGAAGAAAATATTTTGAATGAAGTAATCGGGTGTGTAAATTGTGATAGAGGATATAGAATTGTTAAAGGCGAATTTGATTTACTTCGCAAAATGGGCCTGCCTGTGCCACATGAATGTCCAAAATGTAGGGAAAACAGAAGATTTGATCGGATGAACAAACCGGGGATGTATCATCGAACATGCGACAATTGCAAAAAAGAAATTTATACGCCCTATGCGGCCGAGCGACCAGAAATAGTTTACTGCGTAAAATGCTATCAGCAGGAATTTAGCTAAACTATGTTGGTAATTCTAGCATATGCGTAAATTACCAACAAGAAATTTACTAAAAATCTGTTTGCCTTTGAAAATTTTCTATGCTAAAGTGTTTTTACTAATATGAACGGCAAAATAAGCAATATTAAATTCAGTCCAGTGGATATGGAGGCTCGCAAGAAGCTTGATTTTAAAGCAGGAGATACGGTATCTGTTTGGTCTAAGGTTTTTGAAGAAAAAACCGAAAAAAAAGGAGATTCCAAAAAAAAGGATTCAAAAAAGAGTGAAGCCAATAAGTTCAGATTGCAGGCGTTTGAAGGCATTGTGCTTGCAAAAAAACATGGCACGGAAATTGGAGCCACCTTTACGGTGAGAAAAATCGCTTCCGGTGTCGGAGTTGAAAGAATTTTTCCGCTTTATTCCCCGATGATAGATAAAATTGAAATAACCAAAAAATCTCGCGCTCGCAGATCAAAACTTTATTATATTCGCACAAAGGCAATCAAAGATGTTCGCAGCAAGATGCGCTCTATCGCTAATCAAGAAGAAGGAATAAGTGAAGAGGTTAAAGTAGCTGAATAGTTTGTTATACTCTTAATATGCGCGGGTGGTGGAACGGTATACACGTACGCTTGAGGTGCGTATTCCGTAAGGATTGGGAGTTCAAATCTCCCCCCGCGCACCAATAAGGAACTTAACAGTTCTAACTTGGTAAAATAAAAATATCAGAGAAATTTATGATATACTTCTTTTATGCAATTTTCCGAAAATACCTTAATACAAATAATTATCTTTATTTTAGGATTTTGCGGTTTTATGGTGGCCAAGCACATTCGCAAGCATAAAACAACTGGCAGTCTTCTTGTTTGCCCAATAAAATTTGATTGCCACACCGTGATTCATAGCGATTATTCTAAATTTTTTAGCGTACCAGTGGAGATTTTTGGAATGATTTATTATGCGATTATATCTCTGTCTTATCTTTTCTTCATTTTTACGCCGAACATACCTAATGCTATAAAGATAGATTTAATTGCCTTTCTTATTTCAATGTCCCTAGTGGCGTTTCTTTTTTCTGTTTATCTTATATCTGCGCAAATTTTTATATTAAAAAAAGGATGTTCTTGGTGCATCGTCTCGGCTTTTATTTCAGCTTTAATTTTTATTTTAACTATATTTACTTATGATTTTGATTCTATTGGGCGAATTTTTACCCACTAACGCGCGAGTGGCGTTTATATATGTTTTTTGCTATAAATAGCAAGATGAGTGAAGAATAATTATACGCCATATGAATTAAAATATATGGTGCCTGTAGTTTAGTGGTAAAACTTCAGCTTGTGGAGCTGATATCGAGAGTCCGATTCTCTCCAGGCACCCACGATGTTCAGTATTTTTATAGAATTGAATTTAGACTATCAGGAATTGGAAAAAATTTTAAATTAAGATGCGAAGAATATTTTCAGTATTTGTCATTGCTTTTATTTTGAATTTAATTTGGGAGAATCTCCATTCTTTTCTTTATGACAATTACATGGGAGGCAAAATCACGGAACTTATTCTTTTAAGAGCCACATTGGCCGATGCGATTATTTTAACTGTTATTATTTTACCGTTTTTATTTTATCCATTTTTTAAAAAACGAGATTGGCTCATTATTTTTATTGGATTTGTTATTTCTGTCGCTATTGAATATTATGCGTTAAAAACAGGCAGATGGACATACAATGTTTTTATGCCTATAATTCCGTTTCTTTCCGTAGGATTAACGCCGACGATACAACTCGGTTTTCTGGGGTATATTACTTTTAAGGTAGAAAAGCATTACAATACTTCCTATTTTTCCTCTGTATTTTATTTCTTTAAATGAGTTTCCATATAATCCAACTTTTTTTCCAGCCTGCTTAAAGTATTTTGCAGATTTCTAATTTGGGCTTCTTCCATTTCTATTTCACTTTCTTCTTTTTCCTCCAGTTTTTTTTCACCGATAAGGCCGGAAATAATAAGCCGGTTTCCAATAAAAGCGGAAACAAATACTCCCGTCATAAGGAGAACAATAGATCCGATAATTAGAGAAGCAATAGAACCGATATTTATATCATCTGCGGTATGCCATACTCCGCGCCAAAACAGCACAACTCCAACACCCCCCATAAATGCATAAACAATAGGATAGTGGCTCAATCGTCCTCTTACTCTGTCCTCTAATTTATCAAAAAATCGTACGATTTTTTTTGTTATCATATTGGTTTATATTATACACTAATAGTACAATTATTTCCATGGGGATGAATAAAGTATTGAACAATGAAAATCTTATAGAAATGCTGAAAAAAGATAGTGTCGTAGTTATGCCTACAGACACTATTTATGGTATTGTTGGCAACGCCTTAAATGTTTCTGTAGTCAATCGAATTTATAATATAAGAAAAAGATCGCCAGAAAAGCCCTGTATTATATTAATTGGCGATATCAGCGAACTAAAAAAATTCTCAATTATTATTAAAGATGAACAAAAAACTGCGATAAAAAAATATTGGTCCTTCGATTCTACTCAGAACAAGTTCGTTCCGGTAAGTATTATTTTCGAATGTCCGGATGAGACGTTGTCTTATCTGCATCGTGGCACTAAAACTTTGGCTTTTCGTTTGCCCGCAGAACAGGCGTTTCGAGATTTGCTTTTAAAAACAGGTCCGCTCATTGCCCCCTCGGCAAATTTAGAAGGCCTCCCTCCGGCTCAAAATATTTATGAGGCAAAAAAATATTTCGGAAATGCGGTTGATTTATACATAGATGGAGGAACAATCGGAAATAAAGCGTCTAAGATCATTAAATTGCGTAAAGATGGGTCTGTGTCTATACTTAGAAAATGAAAATCAGGCGTAATTACAATTTGGCTAAATTAAACACTTTTGGAATTTCCGCGAATGCCAGGTTCTTTGTTGAATTGAACAAAGAAGTTGATTTAAGGGAACTTTTTAATGTTCCCGAATTTAAAAATAACCAAAAGTTATTTCTCGGCGGAGGCAGCAATGTTTTATTCACTAAAGATTTTGACGGTTTAGTTGTTTTAAATAAATTAAAAGGGATAGAAATTTTGAAGGAAGATTCTAAAAGTGTTGTCATAAGATGTATGGGCGGAGAAATATGGCACGATCTTGTGATTTTTGCCACAGAGCGCGGATACTGGGGCATTGAAAATTTATCATTTATCCCAGGGACAGTCGGCGCTGCGCCAATGCAAAATATTGGAGCTTATGGAGCGGAACTTGCGAATGTCTTAACAAATGTGGAAGCGTATAATCTAGAAAACGGGAAAGAAAATGAGAAAAAAATTTTTAACAAAGAAGAATGCGAGCTCGGCTATCGGGACAGTATTTTCAAAAATAGATTAAAAGGAAAATATTTTATTACAGCCATAACCATTACATTAAGTAAAATAGAAAATAAAAATATAACTTATAAAATTCTACAGGAGTATCTGGAGAAAAACAAAATTGAAGTTAAAAATTCCAAAGATATAAGCGATGCTGTGACATTTATACGCAAGACCAAATTGCCAGATCCGATTATTATTGGCAATGCAGGAAGTTTTTTTAAAAATGTTTTTGTAGAATTAGCGACATTAGAAAAACTGCAGAAAACTTATCCCGAGATACCGCATTTTAACGAAGAAGGAATAGTTAAAATTCCTGCCGGCTGGTTTATTGAACAATGCGGATGGAAAGGCAAAAGAATAGAAAATGTCGGCGTACACGAAAAACATGCGCTAGTTTTGGTGAATTATGGCGGAGCGACAGGGAAAGAGATATTAGTCTTAGTAAATAAAATTATTGCCGATATAAAAGAAAAGTTTGATCTTGAACTTACGCCGGAAGTTAACTTAATTTCATAAAGAATTTTTGATTGATTTTATTTATTTTTGGATGTATATTTAGATTATTAAAAAATAATTTAAATATATGGAAATACCAAATCAATACATAAAAAATTTATATAGAATAATGCTTGTTTTTTTAGTGATTCTTTCTCTCTTTTTTGCGGTAAAATTACTGGCTGAATTTAGATCTTATAGCGTAATGGACAGTTCGGATGCAAATACGATTACCTTATTCGGCCATGGGGAAATTTACACTGTGCCTGACATTGCAAATTTTTATTTTACAATTAAAAAAGAAGCAAAAACAGTCAAAGAAGCTCAAAATAAAGTGGCGGAAATAGAAAAAAAAGTACTGGACTTTTTTAAAAGTAAAAATATTGCTGACAAGGATATAAAAACCGTAAATACTTCTTTTAATCCAAAGTACAACTATGTGCGCACTCCGTGTCCGCAAGTTGAAACGAGTGGTGTTTCCGGAGGAGTATCCTATGATTGTGGTGGTAGCAAACAAGCGCTTATTGGTTATGAAGCAAGCGAGAGTATCACTGTAAAAGTTCGCAATACAGACGATGTCGGATCCATTACACAGGGATTGGGTGCGACAGGTGTTTCTGATTTAAGCGGTCCAAATTTTACTATAGACAATGAAGATTCTTTAAAAGCTGAAGCAAGAAAAAAAGCGATCGACAACGCTCGAGAAAAAGCCAAAGCTTTAGCGAAAGACTTAGGTGTAAAATTAGGTAAAATTGCGAATTTCAGCGAAAATGGCGGATACGGAGGGCCCGTTTACTATGCCAAAGATGCTATGATGACGGAGGGTGGGAATGTGGCATCTGCTCCAGCCGAAATTCCTAAAGGAGAGAATATGATAAGTTCGGATGTGACTATAACTTATGAGATAAAGTAAATTGTGTTATAATCCTCCTATGCCCGAAGACAAAACAACTCCAGACAATCTAGAAATAGACCAAGCCCTAAAAGAGTTTGAAATGAAATCTAATGCC
This sequence comes from Parcubacteria group bacterium GW2011_GWB1_37_13, assembly GCA_000990145.1. GTDB lineage: Bacteria > Patescibacteriota > Minisyncoccia > Phycocordibacterales > UBA9973 > UBA9973. The sequence continues at coordinate 8,028 of LBSW01000006.1, forward strand.
GAACCAGGACCACAAGCTCCTGCAGCAATTTCATCCCCAGAAACATCCGGCATAAAGTTTGAAACTGACAGCTACAAAGCGGTGAAGTTTTACAATGAAACGAAGGGCAAGCAAGGAGGGCAAGCAAGGGCAAGCAAGGATAATCCTTGATATTTTGGTTTTCACTAAAATTTTTTATTTGACTATTTTTCTCAAAAAGAGTAGGCTCAAGAAAGCTCTTTAAGGGGGCTTTTTTAAAATAATTAAGTTGTACACACACATATATGTCTAAAATTACCGAATATTTTAAGGAGACAAAGACCGAATTAAAACATGTAATTTGGCCCAATAGAAGTCAAACCTTTTACTACACTCTGATTGTTGTAGTTTTATCTGTAGTGGTTGCGTATTATCTAGGTATTTTCGATTTTATTTTTTCTAAAGGATTGGGAAAAATAATTTCTTTCTAAATTTATGTCTAAACAAGAAAGTCAAGGATCTAGAAACTGGTATGCTATTCATACTTACGCCGGATATGAGAATGTTGTTTTACGCAACTTGAAACAGCGCATTGATTCTCTTGGAATGAATGATAAGATTTTTAACGTTATTGTCCCTATTGAAAAGAAAATAAAAATAAAAGCAGGCAAAAGGGTAGAGGTGGAAGAAAAAATTTATCCGGGTTATGTGTTGGTTGATATGATTGTGACAGATGATTCTTGGTATGTTGTGCGCAATACTCCAAGAGTTACCGGTTTCGTTGGCGCCGGAGTTAATCCTGTACCCTTAAAGGCCGACGAGGTTGATTATCTTTTCAAGAAAATGGATGCCGGCGCGACTAAACACAATATTGATATGGTTGTCGGGGAGAGCATTTTAATTACCGATGGTCCATTTAAAGATCTTGAAGGAAAAGTAAATTCTATTGATCAAGAGCGCGGCAAAGTTAAAGTGCTTGTTTCAATGTTCGGACGCGAGACCCCGGTAGAATTGGATTTCTTGCAAGTCAAAAAGATTTAGGGTAATGTAAAAAAAATGGCAAAGAAAATAACCAAAAAAATAAAACTCCAGATTCAAGCCGCCAAAGCTACTCCTGCGCCCCCTTTGGGGCCAGCGCTTGGCCAGGCAGGCATAAATATTGGAGACTTTGTTACCAAGTTCAATGCTGCGACAGCCAAAATGGCGGGGGATAAAGTTGGAGTTTCAATAACTGTTTATGAAGACAGAAGTTATGATTTTGTTGTGAAAACTCCGCCTGTTTCCGGACTTATTCTGAAAGTTGCCGGAGTGGAAAAGGGCTCTGGTAAAAATGTCGCTACGAAGGTTGGGAAAATAACTCGCGCTCAAGCTCTAGAAATAGCCAAGAAAAAAATGCCAGACTTGAATGCCAAGGATGACGAAGGAGCGATCAACATTATTGCCGGCTCCGCTCGTTCTATGGGTATA
>LBSW01000007.1 GCA_000990145.1 Parcubacteria group bacterium GW2011_GWB1_37_13
GATAAAAGGAAATAGGGACCACATTTTGAAATGTGAAGGCTGGAGAGAAAAATTCAAGGAGCCGTGGGTCCCCTGTCCTATGCCTCCGAGGGCGAAGGCGGGAGAATTTTTCTCTCTAGCCTGAAGTAAGTCCAATCTTGCATATTCATCAAGTGTCATTTCTTTTATCTCCTTCTTATCTCCATACGCAACATGCATTTCTTCCCCCCTTTTTTTAAAAATCGTTCCGATCTCAAAAACCTTAACCTTGTCAATTCCTAAAGATGGAGCGTTTAATTGATTGAGTTTCAGGCTTTCTTTCAAACCATCAGTCAGGTTGGTTCTTAAAAACTTTTTATCTGAAGCGCTGTTTTGAACTTCCACTTCCCCTGTGTCGCAGAAGGTATAAGTCATCACTTCTGAATACCCCTCTTCCAGTAATTTGCCTTTCGCCCAAGAAATCTTGGCATAAGTTTCATTAACTTTCGGTTCAAAATTAATCTTTGGTATTTTTCCTTTTAATTTGTCGTATCCTAAAATTCTGCCAATTTCTTCCGCCATATCTTCTTCAATCTCCAAATCAAGGCGCATCGGGAGAATGACAACTGTAAACTTGGTAGTCGGAGCACCAAGTGGTGCTCCGACTACCAAGTTATACTTGAAATTGTATCTTTTTAAAATATCTTCTACCTCTTTGTCTGAAACTTTAAGTCCTAAAATTTTTGAAATCTTATTAGCCGAAAAAGAAAGTTTTTTCTCTTTTTGTTTTTCTGGATAAACATCCACAACATTTTCAAAAATTGCTTCTGGACACATCTCAAAAATAAGCGCTGAAAGTTCTCGCATGGCATACGCGGCTAATTCTGGAGACAAATCATTTTCAAAACGCTTGCGCGCATCGGTAAAAATATTCAGAGCTTGGGCTGTTTTTCGCACTGATACCGGATCAAAATTGGCAACTTCCAAAATTATATTTTTTGTTTTATTGTCTACCTCCGCAATTTTTCCGCCTTTTATTCCAGCCACACCTAATACATTTTTAGAATCAGCAATTATTATATCTTTAACTCCAATTCCTACCTCTTTGTTATCAAGAGTAGTTATCTGCTCTCCAGTCTTTGCCTGCCTTACGATTAAACCCTCTTCGGCCAACTTATCTAAGTCAAAAACATGCGCTGGTTGGCCAGTATTAAACATCAAGAGATTTGCCGCATCCACCATATTATTAATGCTTCTCTGCCCTATTGATTCTAAATGTTTTTTTACCCATTCCGGACTTGGACCAACTTTTATCCTTCTTATAATTCTGCCCATGTATCGCCTGCATAAAGATGTTTGAATATCAATTTTTAATTCCGATTTGTCCGTTGAAGCTTTAATAGAAGCGGGAATTTTATATTTTGGCGCCGGATCAACGTATTCTATATCAAGAAGCGAAGCGATCTCGCGCGCCACACCTTGATGACTGAGCAAATCGTGCGCGCGGTTTGGCAAAATTTTTAAATCAAAAATTGTGTCTCCACCCGGTTTTTTCTCTAAACTTTCAACCTCGCACAGATGATAATTAAAAATACCTGCGAGTTTATTTGCGTCAGGCGCTTTCGGAACATACCATTTAAGCCAATTGTAAGAAATTTTCATAAAATATTTAACGCAAATTAAAACTGATTTAATCTTAAATCTCCTTGATAAAACAAGCGCACATCGGAAATACCCCATTTAATCATTGCGATGCGATCCAATCCTCCGCCAAAAGCAAAACCTTGAACTTTTGCCGGATCAAGACCGATATTGCGCAAAACATTCGGATGCAACATTCCAGCGCCCATCATTTCGAGCCATTTGCCTTTGAATTTAGCAAATACTTCAAGAGAAGGTTCAGTGAAAGGAAAAAAGCTAGGTCTGAATTCTATCTCTATTTCATCTCCCAACATTTTTTTATAAAAATAAGTAAGCACGCCTTTTAAATCAGCAAGAGAAATATTTTCTCCCACCATTGCTCCGTCTATCTGAAAAAATTGCATTTCGTGAGTTATATCTGTTGCTTCATTTCTGAATACTTTTCCAATTGAAATAAAAGCGGCGGGCAACCTGCTTTCTTTGCCTGCTTTTTCAAACGCGCGGGCTGTTACAGTCGTAGTGTGTGTGCGTAAGACTTTTTCCTTCTCATTTTTTATCCAGAAAGTATCCTGCATATCTAATGCCGGATGGTCTTTGGGAAAATTCAAAACGTAGAAATTATACCAGTCGCTTTCAAGTTCCGGTCCGGTCGCAATCTCAAAACCCATATCAGCAAAGACTTTATAGGCCTGGCTAGATAAAATAGAAAGCGGATGCATGGACAAAATATATCACGAAAATGGATATTTTACAAAATTTTAAATTTTATAAATCTCTGCCATTTTGCAATATTCGCATTTGGTATTCTTGCCATAAGAATTATAACCGCAAGGTCTTTCAACCCACTTGCCTGTCCTGATTAAATTGTCATAATCTTTTATGTCAGCAATAAGTGAATTAATTTGTTCCATACGAATTACCGTGTCATAAATGCTTTCCTTGTCGTTTTTTGCTTCTAAAAATTCCAAACGCGATTCACGCACATCCACTTTGTATTTTGGACTCTGCTTTATCAAGTATGAATACATTGCCAGTTGACGCAAATAACTGCCCATTCGTCCCTCTGAATCTGCCTTTTCTATATCTCCCTTTTTTCTAACACTTCCAGTTTTAAAATCTGTCACGCGAACATTTTTAGCGTCCAGATTCTCTATCAAATCTATTTTTCCGTAAATATTTAAATGCGGGAATCTGTCATCAACAACAGAAATGCTTTTTTCATTTTCCCTTTTTCGTTCTATCTCTGGCAATCTATTTTTCACCCACTCTGAAACAATTTTAAGGACTTCTTTATCATTATTTGTTATTTCTTCCAATTCTTTCGGATTTGGAATCTTTCCAAGCTTGAGAATTTTATCAATTGTCAAATGTATCTTATTTCCAAACTCCAAACTTTCGCTTTTAGCTTCTGGCAACTGAAGTAAATTCCTGAAATACCATTTCCAAGGACATTCAAAAAAATTATTTAAAAGCGACACGGACACTTTTCTGTCTTCAAAGTCGCGAGCAACTAATTTTACCAAACCGTTTAAATCTGTGCGCTTCTCCGTCAGCTTTTTAACCTTAACATAAGATCGTTCGTCATTCTTCAAAATAATTTTTTCCGTTTCAAGAGCTGTCTGTTTTTCAAGATGCGAAGATATATCAGAGACAATGCGCGCAAGTTCCTCATCTCCTCCAGCATAAGATTTTAGAGCATAAGAAATAGTGCAAAATCTCTTGGCGCGCGTTATGGCTACATACAATTGTCTTTTTAAAACCTCCTCATTGCGGGTTTCCACTTTTGCTTTTACGGATTCAGGCAAGGAAAAACCGCCGACTTTTCCAAGGGCAAAAGATTTTTCATCCATATGCGCTATCCAAACATAATCAAATTCGAGCCCTTTGGAACCATGCAAAGTCAGCACTTTCACGCCCTCATTAGGTCCAAAAATTGCAAGCGGTATGGTTTCTCCATAATCCATTATCCTATCAACAAAAGATAGAAAATCGCTTAAGTTTAATTTAGGATTTTTTTCCGTCTGCATTAAAACCAAATGAATGAGTGTCCGCAACACTTCAATGCGAACTATTAAATCTTCGTGATTTTTCGCGGTATCAAGCAAAAACTCCGTGCCAACTTTTTGGATAAAAGAATAAATAGGCTCGGAAGAAGAAATAAGCCAAGACTTTAATTTACCAAGCCAAATATTGATTTCACTGCTATTGCCGAATAAATTATTTCTTTGTTCAGCCACATCGATCAAAGAAAATTTTCTCATATTATTATCCCGAATAAATTCGTGAGCTTTCAGGGAAGTTATATCAGAATATTTATCAAAAAATGACTCAGCCAATGCAGCGCCGTCATCGGGATTAGCGATAATCTTCAAAACTCGCAAAAATGCAACGGCTTCCGCCGATTCAAAAAAATCCATCATCTCCCCGCCGGCAACCGGTATCTCCATATCTTTTAAAATTGTAATAGTGCTCCTTATTTGACGATTCTTTGGAACCAAAATAGCCATATCGTTTGCTTCGCAACCATTTTTTATTTTATCTTTTATATGAAGAGCGCAAGCGATAATTTCATCCCTGGGATAATAGGCTTCCACAAGGCGTATAGCGTGATTTTCTTTCTGATTGCTTTTCAACTTGCCTTTAGTCATCGAACTTTCCAGCAAATAATGCGCGGAATCCAAAATTTTTTGAGTAGAACGATAATTCTCTAAAAGAGTAATCAATTTTGCCTTGCCAAAAATGTGCTTGAAATTTTCAAAATATTCCAAAGACGCGCCGCCAAAACCATATATAAGCTGGCGGTCATCTCCAACCACGAAGATATTGGGTTTCTCCACATCGCTCCACACGCGCTTGAGAAATTCATTTTGCACATTGCTTGAATCTTGATGCTCATCAATTAGAATATATAAAAAATTGGTTTTAATGTAATCTTTTGCCTCTTCCGACTCCTCAACTATTTTGTTCAATGCTTCTAGAATATCGTCATAATCAAATAAATTTCTTTCTTTCTTTTCTGTTTCATAAAGACTGTAGAATTTCACCGCTTCAAGCGAACGTTCCAATCCTTCAATTTTTTTCTCCAAATCTTTTTTTAACTTGCCTTTGCTTTCACCGCGAGAAGAAATACTTGCAGGATCTTTTTTTATGCCTTCTATTTCAATCTTTATCATATTCTCAAAACTTTCTGGAGTAATTCGCTCTCTTTTTAATAGAGAAATAAGGCTCTTGAGATCCCGAAAATACCTAGAAGTATCAGAACGCGGACGAAGATATTCCCAATCGTTATTCTGTAAAATTCGGTCGCATAAAATTGTTAAATCTCCTTTTTCATCCATAATTTGAGGAGTTTTATTCAGACCCAATACTGTATAATACTTTTCTAACATATCCATACCAAAACTGTGAAAAGTGCAGACTTGGACTTTGGAAGCTTCGGGACCGATATATGCTCGCATCCTCTCTCTCATCGCTTTGACCGCAGAGTTCGTAAAAGTCAGACATAAAATGCCATCAGCTTTCGTGTCAGTTTTCAAAAGTATATTCCCTATTCTAAGAGCTAAAATCTGCGTCTTGCCCGTTCCTGGACCTGCTACTACCATTACCGGCCCATCTATGGAGTCCACTGCTTCCTTTTGAGCAGGATTTAGTTTCTTATATTCATTATTATATTCAGTATATTTTCTTTCAAATTTAGGTGCCATTTTGATATTTCACTTTATTATTTCAAAATAATTTTTGATTTCCAAAAGAAAAAAAATATTATCAGAACAGTCATAAGCGGGGAAACGTATTCTGGAATACTAAAACCAAAACTATGCAGTATCATAATTATCCCCAAGACTAATATTGAATACATTGCTCCGTTTTTTAAATAAATATATTTTTTAACTCGCTCTATGTTGCTTATTGTAAGTTGCCGCACTAAAAGGGCGCCAAATCCATTTCCAATTAAAATTAAAGGAACGGAAAGCGTAAAAGCAAAAGCTCCAAGCACACCGTCAATGGAAAAAGTAGTATCAATTATCTCCAAAAAGAAAAGTTTGCTCAAATCCGAGTGCGCGCTGCCGAATAATTTTTTCTCTTGCTCTTCAGCATTCTGTTTAAATCCGTGAGTAATAAAAAACAGGCTTGAACCCACAACCGCCCCAAAACCCATTAAATTGCTTTCCTTCAGCGCAAACCAGGCAATAATTGAAAGTAGAACTGACACAATGGCATAAAACCAAACTCCTTTCTCCATAAAAAACTTTTCGGCCTTAGGCAAGCCTAAATTTTTATCTTCAAGGAAAAGCCAATGTAAAAACAAAAATAAAAGAAACACTCCTCCGGCAACAAGCAGGATGGGCGCTGATTTTTCTATAGACTCTAAAACTAAAGGGTCATTAGACCATGCAGCCGATAGAATCTGCATCGGATTAAGCGTTGTGTTAAAAGACCAAATTATTGCAAAAGGCAGAAGCCCGCGAACTAGAAAAACTGCAATAAATAAACCCCAAGTAAGAAACCAGCGCCTCGCCCGAGCACCCATCGTAGAAAGCACTTCAGCGTTGATTATAGCGTTATCAACAGACGAAACTGCTTCAAAAAGCGAGAGGCCGATTATCGTAATTAAAGCGGAAAATATCATAATTGTATTTTACCCCATTTCCCCATTTTTGTCCTTTGAATATAAAAGTTTTCTTTTTGGCAAAAATAGTGTAAATTGAAAATATGGAGGCGTCGCATAGCGGTCTAGTGCACCATCTTGGAAAGGTGGCAGGCTCGAAAGGGTCTCGAGAGTTCAAATCTCTCCGCCTCCGCCAAAATTGAAATTGAGAGTCATATTTAAAAACTCTTTTTCATTTATTATTTTTACTCCCAGCTTTTTAGCTGTTTGAAGTTTAGAACCAGGATCTGCTCCTGTTACAACATAGGAAGTATTTTTTGAAACTGAACCCAATACTTTGCCTCCAAGACTAATTATTTTTTCTTTAGCTATCTCGCGCGACATTTGGGAAAGAACGCCAGTTAGAACAAAATTGAGTCCAGAAAATTTACCGGCCCTTTTCTTTTTCATTTTTTCCGCAATTACGCCATTTTTTTCTAATTTTTTTATAAAATTTAAATTATTTTTATCTTGGAAAAAATTGCGCAGACTTTCCAAGACCGCCGGTCCTATGTTTTCTATACTATCAATTTCAGCGGAAGCTGTTTTTGCTGAAATCATCAATTTTTCCAAAGTCCCGAAATAAAAAGCTAAATCGCGCGCTGTCTCTTCCCCTACGTGCAGTATTCCGAGCGCCCAAAGAAATTTTGAAAGTGAAATATGTTTTTTGCTTTCTATTTCCTTTATGATATTCTCGGCCGATTTTTCTCCAAAACGCTCCAAGGGCGCAATGTCATCTTTAGTAAGTGTAAAAATGTCCGCCGCATCGGTAATTAATCCCTCATCTTTAAAACGCCTTAAAATCTTTGGACCGAGTTCGTATATTTCAAATACGGATACAAAATGTTCTAAATATCTCTGGTTTTTTACGGGACATTTAGGATTAGCGCAATAATATGCGACCGATTGTTGAGAGGGTAGTTCTTTTCTGTGAATCGCTTTGCCACAGGCCGGACAGCTTGTTGGCATTTTGAATTTTTTCTCTTTGCCCGCGCGCATTCGAGCCAGCACCTCCACAACTTTCGGAATTACATCTCCCGCTTTTTCTATTACCACGGTATCCCCTATCCGCAAATCCAAGCGTTCTATTTGATTCGCATTATGCAGGGTCGCTTTTGACACCGTAGAACCCGCAATTAGAGTCGGCTTAAAAATTGCAAGCGGCGTAAGCGCGCCCGTGCGTCCGACATTCACTAAAATATCTTTCACCACTGTTGTTGCTTTTTCGGCTGGATATTTAAATGCCACCATAAAACGCGGAGCCTTTCCGACTACACCCAAAATTTCTTGTAATTTTAAATCATCAACAGAAATTACAACACCATCTGTGCCATATGGAAAATTTGGTCTTATTTTTTCAAATTTTTTTATAAAAGTAATTACTTCTTCTAAACTCTTGCATTTAGCTTCTAACTTTTCAACTTTGAATCCCAAATCTCGAAGCATTTGATGTTTTTCAGAATGGGTTTGCAACTTGGTAGACTTGGTAGTCGGAGTACCAAGTGATACTACCAAATTGGATTTTATTTCTATAATATCATAAGCAAAAAATTCTAATTTTCTTTCTGCTGCTAATTGAGAGTCTAATTGGCGAAGGCTTCCGGCAGCGGCATTTCTAGTGTTTGCAAAAAGCGTTTTGCCTTCTTTTTTATTTTCAAGATTCAATCTTGACAATGTTTCCTTGCTCATTAACGCTTCCCCGCGGACTTCCAGGTATTCTGGAAATGGTTTTTTAAGTAAAAGTGGAATTGAATTTATAGTTTTTAAATTTTGAGTTATGTCTTCCCCTATAAATCCGTCACCCCTGGTTGCGCCTCGTACAAACTTGCCGTCTTCATAGATTAATGAAACCGCCAATCCATCAAATTTTATTTCGCAAAAATATTCCAACTTGGTAGTCGGAGTACCAAGTGATACCAAGTTATGTGGAAGAAGTTTTTTAATCCTTTTTTCCCAATTAAATAACTCTTCTTCGCTAAAAACATCATTAAGCGAAAGCATCCTAGTCTTGTGTCTAACTTTGATAAATTTATCCAGCGGTTTCCCGGCAATTCTGTTTTC
>LBSW01000008.1 GCA_000990145.1 Parcubacteria group bacterium GW2011_GWB1_37_13
AGGCTCATGCCTCTAGTTTACTTGAAAACCGAGGGTTTTCAAACTTTCCTACAAGGATCCCGCGGCAAGCCGCGGGGAAATCCGCTTCGCGTATTATAACATTAATTATTAACCTCAGTTTTTAGTATCTACGCTATAGCGTAGATTAGCTTGTATATGATTTGGCCAATTTAAATGTTTTAAATTCTTTTTGTAGACTAATTTTTTTTAAATAATCCATGAAATCCGGCGGTAGTGGCGATGGTCCAACCCAAACACTTTTTTGAATCATGGTAAAATCAAAATTCTTCAGCTGACGACGAAACCAATCTCTTTCTTTCTTCCGTTCTTCTGGAATATCGTATATAAGAAGTAGATTTTTAGGCGCATCTTTATGAGAATCAGAAATAAAGGAATCTAGGTATTGTCGCTTTAATGTATTCTTTTTCTTTTGGAAGTTATTTAAACTAGGCAAACCAAACATATTCACCGACATACCTTTATAATGTAATCGTTTTAATTTCGTCATATTTTTATTATACCCCTTCTAGTCAATCTACGCTATAGCGTAGATGTCAGTATGATAATATTATGAACAAATTAATCAGTCAATGCTTTAATTCTCTCTTCCACGGGCGGATGAGTGGCAAAAAGATTACTAATTTTCTTAAATCCTGAACCTTTAGGGTCGGCAATGTATAGATGCGCAATGGCGCTAGATTGACGGGTCATAGGTTTGCCATATTTTGAAATCTTATCTAGAGCACTGGCAAGACCATCTGGATAGCGAGTAAGCAACGCCCCGGAGGCATCTGCCAAAAATTCACGTTTGCGAGAAATGGCAAGTTGAATAAGCATCGCAAAGATAGGCGCTAAAATTGAAAGAATAATTCCAATAATTACTAGTATTCCTCCTGCTTTGTTGTTTCTGTCTCTGCCAAAATTTCCAAAAAATAAATTCCGCCTAAAAACATCCGCAATAATAGAAACAAAGCCCACTAAAACAACTATAACCGTGGAAAGAAGCATATCGCGATTGCCAATATGCGATAATTCGTGCGCTATGACACCTTCTAATTCCGACTTGTTAAGTATCGCAAGAAGCCCGGTGGTTGCGCAAACAACGGCATGATTTTTATCTCTGCCCGTGGTAAATGCATTTGGCGCCTGATCAAAAATTACATACACTTTGGGCATTGGAAGCCCTGCGGCAATAGAAAGATTTTCAACGGTTGTGTATAAATCAAAATATTCTTCCCTTTTGGCTTCTTTTGCTCCAGCAAGCTTGAGAACAATTTTGTCCGAATACCAGTATGAGAAAAAATTCATTAAGATGCTAAAGATAACAAAGAAATACAGAATATTCGGATCATTATAATAAAAGCTAAAAAACCAACCAAAAAGAATCACCACAACAAAAAACATCGCCATAAGTATCCATGTTTTGGTTACATTTTTTGATTGTTGAGTGTATAAAGTTACCATTTAAAACTTTACTTCTACCGGACCCTGAGCAGCGTCATTATCCGCAAGATCAAAGAATTCTTTTTTAGAAAAACCAAAAATGTTCGCCAAAATGTTGGAAGGAAAAGATTCAATTTTTATATTCAAATCGCGGACATTTCCATTATAAAACCTGCGCGCAGCCTGAATTTTATTTTCCGTATCAGAAAGTTCATTTTGCAAAGCCAAGAAATTTTGGTTAGCCTTCAGATCCGGATAAGCTTCCGCAATAGCAAAAATGGATTTCAAAGCGCCAGTGAGCATATTTTCCGCTTGCGCATGTTCAGGTGTCGGACCAGTTGCGCCCATAGCCATACTTCGCGCCTTTGTCACATTTTCAAAAGCTGAAGATTCATGCGTGGCATAACCCTTTACTGAATTGACTAAATTCGGAATCAAATCATATCTCCTTTTTAATTGAACTTCAATGTCCGCCCAAGCCTCCTGCGCTCGATTTCGCAACGAAACAAAACCGTTATAAATATAAACCGCCCACAGAACCAAAACCCCCAGAATTATTAAAATGTATTTCATAACTTCATTATAGCATTTATTTCTTTCTTTGCCACTCTTCTGCTAATATTAAAAGTGGGGAAGCAAAGAAAAGCGAAGAATAGATGCCGAAGAAAAGACCGATAGTTAAAATAAGCGCGAAATTCTTGGTCGTTTCGGGACCGAATAAATAAAGCGGCACAAGCACGAAAATAATCGTTAGCGTAATATTAATCGAGCGGACAATAGTCTGGCTGGTGCTTATACCGACTGTTTGAGCAAAATCTTTTCTTTCTCCGTCTTTTAAATTCTCTCTAATCCTGTCAAAAACAACAATTTTATCATGAACCGATAAGCCTAAAATGGTCAGAAGCGCCAAGACAAAAAGCGTATCAACTTCGGCGCCGGTGTAATGAGACAATAAAGCAAAAATTCCTGTTGGTATAATAATGTCGTGAAGAAGAGTAACAATCGTGATAACTCCATATTTCCAAGATGAAACCGGTCTAGAGACCTTGCGAAAAGCGTAAGTGATAAAAAGAATAATAGCGAGTATGACCATAATAATAGAGATAATCGCTTTTCGCTTAAGTTCGCTTCCGACAGACGGACCAATCGAGGTAAAGCTTTTTTCCAAAACAGGATATTTGCCTTCAAGAGACAAAGACTTGGAAAGCATTTGATGTTCCGGTTCGCTTAAATCGCGAGTCTTGATTAGATAATCATTTTCTGCCGTCGGCTGAATAATCGCTTGATTTATATTAAGCGTCTTAATAGCATCCTCTAGTAAAGATATTTCCGGACGGCCACCAGCATAACTTACTTCAAGTAAAGCTCCCCCCTTGAAATCAATGCCGGGTTTTAGACCAAAGGTAAAAATAAAAATTACCGAAACAATAATCAAAATAGTTGAGAGAAACAGGAATATTTTTTTGTATTTTGTAATAAACATAATTTAGCTGGAAATTATAAAGTTCATAAAATTAAAAATCATTTTGAAAAACCGCTGCCAAAAAGAAATTTGGTAAATGAATTGCTTTTTTCAATGCCCAGAGCATAAAGAAAAATGCGGGAAATTGTAATTGCCGAGAGCATTGACACCAGAACACCTAAGCCAAATGTCAGCGCAAAACCTTTTATTAAAGGGGTACCGAGCCAAAATAAAATAATTGAGGTAATAATGCTTGAAGTATTAGAATCCCTAACTGAAGGCCAAGCTCTGGAAAAACCGGTATGAATGCCTAGAGATATGCTGTTCCCTTTTTTGATTTCTTCTTTCATTCTTTCAAAAATAAGTACATTGGCATCAACCGCCATTCCAAGTGAAATTATAAATCCGCCAATTCCAGCAGCTGTCAAAGTAACGGGAAGCAATTTGAAAAGCGCCAATACAATAGCGGTATAAAATGAAAGAGCAACAACGGCAATAAAACCGGGCAATCGATACCAAAGAATTAAAAAAAGGGCTACTAATAAAAACCCTATAACTGCCGCTTTAACTCCAGCGTTCACTGCTGATTCTCCCAAAGTAGCCCCGATAGTTTGCGTGGAAAGAAGAGTTATAGGAACTGGAAGAGCGCCTGAATTCAATCTGCCTACCAGTAGTTTTGCTTCATTTGGAGTAAAATTGCCGGAAATAACAGCTTGGCCATTAGGAATCTCCTCGCGAACTACCGGAGTGGACACTGGAGCGCCGTCTAGATAAATAGCCACCATCTTACCAATATTATCCTTAGTTATCTGCGCAAAAAGTTTTGTGCCGGTATCGTCAAATTGTAAACTTACTCTTGGTTCGCGAGTATTTTGATCAAACTCTAAGGTCGCTCTTTTTAAATATCGTCCGGTAAGTTCCGTCGCAATAAATTGAGAATTTACGTCTAGAGTTATCTTGCCGTCTTTATCCACAGTCGCATTTTTGGGAGTGTCTTTGGGCGCTTCAGTTTTGAATTCTAAAATCGGAGTCTGACCAATCATTTCCACCGCTAGCTTTACATCGGTTACTCCAGGCAAATCAACTATCAACTGCTCTCCCCCTCCGGAAATAAATCCGCCACGCTGTACCTGCACTACTGGTTCGGAAACTCCAAAAAGATTTACGCGACGCTCAATTACATCGCGAAGCGCATCCATTGAACTAGAAACTTCGCCAGACGGCACAGCGCTAACATCGGCTTTATATATTAAATGACTGCCTCCGGACAAATCAAGACCTAAACGAAAGGGAAATTTCTTGAAAAATGCTTTTTGGGTTTCAAAATTTTTATTTAATTTGGATTCGGTTTTAAAAACAAAAAAAGCCACACCGGAACCGAAAACAAGTATTATTAGCGCCAAAATTATTCTTTTCTTCATAAAGATACGAACATACTATCTGTTTTTCATAAAATAAGCAACTTTAATAAAACTTCACCCGACGATTAAGTCGGCTGGATGAGGGATAAGTGAGGATCTCACTTTTGAACTCTTTTGGCTCTTCGAAGTTTGATAAAAACGATGAGCATAAGAGCGTTGAAAAGAACAATTGCACTCGAGAGTTGAAGATAAAAGTCCAGTCAAGAGCTTCTCTTTTTTTTGTTTTGCAAGCGTCATATCTATAAATGTCATTATGGAAGAGAAGACGCTTAGACAAATGAACAAAGAGGGATATTGAAGGAACATGAGTATGAAGCGTTGAAGTAGCCATTTTTTCATAAGATTACCTTTTAATCCCTATATTATCATAAATTGTGTATGTTTTGTAGATGCCGTCCTAGTAGTTTAGCTAGGTCTTGCCTAGCTAGGTTCGTTAAAACTGAGCCAATCAAATATTTCCCTACTAAGAGATTCTTTACTTGAAAAATATTTTGGGAAAGCTTCTGTATTTAAAATTTTATTTTGAACTCTTTCAAATTCCATGTAATCAATGTAAGTGCAATATTTGTAATTCAATAAATGATCTAGGGCTTCTTTTTTATTACTGATTCCTTTCTCTTTCCAGTTTTTATATATAAGTTTTAAAGAATTTAAATGAATATATGAAAAGAGATATTTTAAATATCTATCATTTCCTACATGTTGTGATTTAAATTTTCCTTCGAAAAGTCCACCGGCCCTTTCGTATTTTTTGTTATAATACATCACATAAGCTGTTGAGACTTTTTGCATAAATTTACTTATATTACCGTCCTCCCCTTGCGTGATTAGTAAATGAAAATGATTAGGCATAAGAACATATGCGCCAATACTTACTAAAAATTTTCCTCTTTCTATACTAAACAAATCTTGACCTTTAGGTATATTAAAAATTTTAAAATTTTCTTGATTATTACACGCATACAGTAATCCAATAAAGCGTTCATAATCAGCTTTGTTATGAAAAATTTTTTGTTTACTATTCCCACGATTATAAATATGATAATACTCACCCGGTACAAACGATACTTTGCGAATAGACATATTTTAATTATACATTATTACTATAGCTAGTACTATAGCTAGGCAAGACCTAGCTATCTAGCTAGATCGTTTTACAAAATAAGCAATTAGAGCGCCGAGAATAAAACCACCCAAAATATCAATCGGAAAATGTACTCCGGCGATGATGCGCGCAAAACCGATCAAAAGAGCAAAAAACATAAAAACATAACCAACTTTTTTGTTTGTGAAAAATAGCGCAAAAGCGACAGCGGAAGCAACGGCTGTATGCCCAGACGGAAAAGCATACCCGGTTTCTACAAAAAGAGACTGAACTTGCGGGAAGATGTCAAAAGGTCTTTGTGTGTGAATCAAAATTTTTAATATTTTAGCCAGACCCCAAGCAAGACCTCCGGATACGCACACCAAAAAAAATTCTCTCCATTTTTCCATAAGTTCTTTGACTGGATTTTGGGAAAGAAAAATTTTGTGATGAAAAAGCAAAAACAGAAAAGCCAAGATTATCACAATATATATAAAATAAGCAGCGAAAAAAACAATAATTTTATCAAAAAAAGCTGATTGATGAGTTAAATTGTAGAAAAAGTTAAATATTATTTGATTCATATATTTTGGAGCCGGCCCGAGCTTTCGCGAGAGATTGCGCTACTTTTAATACATTTTTAAGAAGCATAGCGACAGTCACTGGTCCTACCCCTCCGGGAACAGGAGAAACATATCCTGCTATATTTTTTACAGATTCCAAGTCAACATCGCCGACTATGCTTGTTCTAACATTTGGCGAACCATTCACCTCTTCGGAGGTGCCCGCATCTATCAAAATTGCTCCATTCTTAATCATATCGCCAGTAATATATTTCCCCTTTCCCATACCTGAAATTATAACATCAGCTTCTTTAATAAGCTTTTCTTTATTTTCGGTTTTACTGCTAACTACAATAGGAGATAATCCTCTTAAATCAAGCAGCGCTTTGACAGGTCGACCTACTAACTCTCCTTTTCCTAAAACAATAATATTTTTAGCTGTAAAATCAAGATTTAGTGAATCAAGAAGCGCCATACAAGCAAGCGCTGTGGGATATCCTAAATCTGTTTGATTACTGTAGTTATTGTAAAATTTCTCACTTGCAAAAGTACCCAAACAATCAACATCTAAATGAGAATCAATGCTGTCAAGAACAGCTCGGCGATTTAAATGTTCGGGTAAAGGCAGCTGCACGATTATCCCGCACATGTTTTTAATTTTATTTAAATTTTTTATTTCTTTTATTAATTCTTCGTTAGTTATGGAGGCCGGAAAATTCGCATTATGAAATTTAGTGCCAACGGATTCTGCGGTCTTCGCCTTCATCCGCACGTATTGCGCCGAGGACGGATCGTTCCCCACAAGCACGTCACAAAAAACCGGCACAAAATCTAACTTGGAGATTTCTTCCCTTATATTTTCCAATATGGAACTAGCTAATTTTTTCCCATCAATTATATTCATAGGTTTTATCTTTTTAACTAACTAGCTAATTAGCTATAAGCCAGAAAGCTATTAATCATGCTCCCAGAAATTCATTCTTCGTGTCATCTCTGTGCACCGATCTTGCGTATCTTTTCATACTCATCAAAATTCCCAAACCCGCAAATTCAGTCAGAAGATGCGAACCGCCATAACTCATAAAAGGCAATGGAATACCTGTAATCGGCATCAATCCCAAATTCATACCAATATTTATAAATATATGGCTAATAAAAAAAATAGCAATGCCCATACTGAAAAGTATTTCAAAATTATATGCTCCCAAAGTGGCAGAATAAAGGATCCTCAAAATAATAGCTCCATAAAGCAAAAGAATCAAAAAAGATCCGATTAGACCCCACTCTTCAGCGTATGCGGCGAAAACAAAGTCAGATTGGGGTTGCGGCAAAAATTTCAACCTGGACTGCGTACCGAAACCCAGACCTTTTCCGGTAATCTGACCAGAACCTACCGCAATGGTAGATTGAAACGCATTGTAACCGGAACCATGTATATCGGCTAAAGGATTTATAAAGTCAACAATGCGAGCTTTCTGATACGGAGCAAAAACTAAAAACCAAAGTGACGCGAAAATTATCAAACCGGAACCAAAGACTAAAAGCAAATGCATCTTGGAAATTCCAGAAACAAGAACCATACCAAGCCAGATAAAAAATATAATCATTGCAGAACCAAAATCAGGCTGTAATAACACCAAGACAAAAGGTATGAATGCGTAGAAACCGGAAATAAAAATATGTTTTATGTCTCTGATCTCCACGTGGCGGCGAGAAAAATATTTTGCCAAAATAAGCACTAAAACCAGCTTCATTATGTCAACCGGCTGAAAAGAAAAATAGCCAAAATCAAACCAACTTTTAGCGCCGTGGGAAATATTGCCAAAAATAAAAAGTATCAGTAAAATTAGAGAATTTAAAAAAAATATAAATACCAGCACGTCGGTGCGTTTTAAAAACCTAAAATCTATGAAAGAAAAAATGAAAAAAATGGCGACGGATGCCAGCACCCAGACAATTTGTTTGCTAAAAAAATCGCCCGCATCCTCTAACGGCGCAAAACTTTTCATTGTCACAAGTCCGGCAATAATTATTGGAAGTATAAAAAGAATCAAGAGCCAATCTATCCTACTGGAGACTTTTCTTACAAAATTTTGTGATAACTCCATTTTATTTTAATTGCACCAAGAAAATGTTGTACATCGGAATTATTTCTTTAGTAATCTCCTCAAAAACAAGCTGATCTAGATAAGTGCGGCTGGCAGAAATAGCGTTATGATTCGCATCATATAAAATAGCAACTACATCTATTTCTGGAATAACAAAGAATGAGTTATTTTTTATCGTAGCGAAAAGTCTGGGCATTGTGGCTTCATCGGTAAGATTGATGTCTGAAACTAAAACTTGCAACTGGTTGATTTTTTCTTGCGAGACCTGAATCCACTCCGGTATTTGCGTGAATTCAAAAGTAGTGTAAACAGGAACAGAATTTCCGATATCTATTCCCGGCTCAAAAATAGCAAAACTGCCGGACGGAGGTATGTACGTACTGCCTTCGCGCTTGCCTATATAAATATTATTTTTATCAGCA
>LBSW01000009.1 GCA_000990145.1 Parcubacteria group bacterium GW2011_GWB1_37_13
AATTCTCTTCCGCAAGTTGGACACCTGCCAGAAATTTTTACTCTATTTTGTTTTGCTTCCATCATCCCTTCAATTCTTCCTAATTTGCGCTCTATTTCATTTTTTATTCCGCGGACAGAATTTATTTTTTGCTCAACAACTCTTAATTCTTCTATTTTCTTATTGCCTTTAACAGAGCTATCATCTTTGGTTTTGGAGATTTTACTGTTAACACTCTCTAATTCGCTTTTAAGCTTGCTCTTTTCGACCGATAAATTATCTTTTTCATGATTTAAATAAACGCTTTCCTTTTTTAAATATTCTCTGTAAAGAGTCAGCAATTCCGCCTGCATTTCTTTTACTTTTTCAAACTTCTCTACTTGTTTCTTCAAAAAATTAAGATGCGGAGCGTTCTCTCGGCGCTGAAGAACAACTTCTTTCATATTTTCATTTGTCCGTTCTAATTTTCTTTCGCTTTCCTTTATTTTATATTGATAAATTTTAAGTCCTAGGGCGTCTTCTACCATCTCGCGCCTCTCTCTTGGGTTTGCATTTAAAATTCTATCGGCTTCGCCTTGTGAAATAATATGATGTCCGGAAGAACCTATATTGACTGATGCCAAAAGATTATGAATATCCTTCAATCTGACTTCTGCGCCATTTAAAATATATTTATTTAATCCATCCGAAAAAACTTCGCGAGAAATGCTGATATTGTCATAATTTAAATTTATATTTTCTCCTTCGCTGTTTGAAAGTTTAAAAACTTTATCGCGATTATTAAAATATATCGTGACACTTGCGCGAGATTTTTTTGGCAAATTTTTTGAGCCTTTAAAAATGAGATCTGAACCGGATTTGCCACGCATCGATTTCATTGATTGCTCACCTAGTACATAGCGGATAGCTTCTACTACATTTGATTTTCCAGAACCATTCGGACCCACTATGCAGACAATACTGTTGTCAAATTCCAAAATTGTCTTTTGAGAAAAAGATTTAAAGCCGTTCAGTTCAAGGGTTTTTAGCCGCATATCGTCATATTTTACTATAATTTTAATCCAACCAATTCTTCACTTTTAGTGCGGTTTCAGCCGCTTTTTGTTCCGCTTCTTGTTTTGATTTACCCTTACCTTCAGCTATCAAACTGGATCCGAAATAAATACCCACCGTAAAATGTTTATCGTGATCCGGACCCGACTCATTTAAAACTTTATATGCAGGCGTAATATTCACAAACTCCTGCGCTTTTTCTTGCACCAAAGATTTCGCATCGCGCCAAAGTTTTTTCGATACTATTTCCTGTGTTTTAGGTAAAAGAAATCTATGGACAAATTTATCCACTACGTCTATGCCTTGATCTAAATATAAAGCGCCAATGTACGCTTCATAAGTATTGGCTAAAATATATTGCCTGGCTTTGCCGTTGTCTTTTGCCTCGCCTTTCGATAAAAGCAAATAATCATTCATACCGATGCTAGTGGCGACCTCGGAAATAATAACCGCATTCACCAAGGCGGAGCGCAAAGCGGTTAATTCCCCTTCTGTATAATTAGGATATTTTTTATAAAGAAAATCTGTAACAACAAGTTCCAGAACAGCGTCACCTAAAAATTCTAGTCGTTCATTGTGTGAAAGAGAAGTTGAGGGATTTTCATTTATATAAGAACGATGTATAAAAGCCTGCTCCAGTAATTTCTTATTCTTAAAAATTATTTTTGTTTTTTTCTCGAAATTTGAAAAATTAATCATGATTGATTTAAAATGAATGAAATAAGTATTAAAATCTTAACCCTGTTAAAAAAATATATTCGTTTCATTCATTATTTTTTACTAATAATTTCGACCGCTTTTGCAATAAGTGGAATAATGTCATTGTAAATACGAAGTTCCGGCACTTCCTTCATTTCAAACCATCTAGCGCCGTCAAGTCCTCCAGATTTTTCAAGCTCTAATTCTTTATAATCGCTAGATGCCAAAAAATACATAACCTTTTTCAAACTTTTTCCCTTCTCCGGATGCGTTGCGACGTATTCGTTTATTCCAAGTTCTTCTTTTATTTCAATATCAAGTCCAATTTCTTTCTTGATCGCTTTTGAGGTGCTCTCTTTTAGATCCTCTCCTGCCGCAACCTTGCCTTTAGAAAGAGTCCAATAACCAAAAACGTCGTGCACAAACGCAAACAAAACATCGCCATCTTTTTTTGTATACACCAGCGCGCCTCCTAGATTTTCAATTGGCAATTTAGAAATGTCTGTTGATTCTTTCCGATCCTTAGTCTCAGTATCATCTCTTTTTTTATCGTGTGTTTTCTGATGTTCTTTATCGGGTTCGCCTATCTCCTTATAAACCGCCCCAAGCACTCCATTTACAAATTTTCCAGAATTTTCTCCGCCAAAAGTTTTTGCTAATTCTATAGCTTCATTAATTGCCACTTTCGGAGGCACCTGCAGTCTGTCGCTGAAAAGAAGTTCAGTTAATCCAATTCTCAAGATATTTCTATCAACAATGGAAATTTTTTCTATCGGCCAATCCGGCGCAGCTTTTTCTATAATCTTGTCTATCGTAGCGCGCTTTTTTAATACCTCGTCTATGAGAGAAAATACGAAATTATTGTCCTCAAGCCCGGGAGCAAATTCTTTTAAATTTCTATCCAACATTTTTTTTATTTCACCGCTCTCTGAATCGTTGTTTTTATTAGCCAGAGACGAGAAATCCCACTCAAAAAGCGTCTGGAGCACTATTGATCTTGAAAGGTGCCGGTTAGCCATACATTAGTTCAAAGTTAAAAAGTTCATAAAGTTAAAAGAAAACTCAGAACTTTATAAACTAGCTCTTTGCGAGAGCTGCCTTTTCTTTCTTTTGTTTCTTTTCTGTCTTTTTAATTAAATCTAAAACTTTTTTCCCCCGATAAAAACCGCAAAAAGAGCACACTGTGTGACGCCTTTTTAAGACCTTGCAATTTTCGCACTTGGAAAAACTAGTGCTATCCAAAGCGTGATGCGAACGCCTGTTTTTCGTATGCGATTTTGTGCTCCTCATTCGTACTACCATAATCCAATTATCCTAGCACATTGTGAGTGAAAAGCAATTTTTAAATAAAAAATAATATGTTATGATACGAATTATGGAAAAAGCGGATAAATTGAGTAATATGAGGCATACTTTGGCGCACTTGCTTGCGGCGGCGGCGGGAGAGATATATAAATTCGATAAAATCAAGCTTACTCTCGGTCCAGCCATAGAAAACGGCTTTTATTATGATATTGATTTTTGCGACGAAAAAGTAACTGATTCAAATTTAAAGAAAATTGAAGACGTAATGCGAAAGAAATTATCTAAATGGACAGAATGGGAACATAAAGAAATAAGTAAAGATGAAGCTTTAAAGTTTTTCAAAAATGAATATAAAGCAGAACTGATAAATGAAATAGCTGAACGCGGAGAAAAAATTACCACATATACCTGTGGAGGGTTTACTGATTTGTGCCGTGGCGGACATGTAGAAAATCCAGCTAAAGAAATAATGCCTGACTCTTTTAAATTAGACCGCATAGCCGGGGCGTACTGGCGCGGAGATGAAAAAAAAAGAATGCTCACAAGAATTTATGGACTGGCTTTCAATACCAAAGAAGAACTCGGTGCTTATATTGCACAACGAGAAGAGGCAGAGAAAAGAGATCATAGAAAAATTGGACAACAATTAGGTTTATTTACTATATCCGAAAAAATAGGCAAAGGTTTGCCTTTGTTTACTCCACAAGGGACTTTATTGAGAGAATTATTAAATGATTACTCGCAATCTCTCAGAGCTGAAAAAGGTTGGCAGAAAGTTTGGAGTCCGCACATTACTAAAAATGATTTATATAAAATTTCGGGACATTGGGATAAATTCGGGAGAGAATTATTTTTAGTCAAAAGCCAGGAGACATCTGACGAACTAGTAATGAAACCTATGAACTGTCCGCACCATCAGCAAATTTATGCAAGTTCTCTACACAGTTATAAGGAATTACCAATTAAATATATGGAAACAACAACTGTTTATAGAGATGAAAAAGCAGGAGAACTGCTTGGCTTATCGCGAGTTCGTTGTATTACCCAAGATGACAGTCATACGTTCTGTACACCTGATCAGATTGAAAAAATATATGAAGAATTAATAGAAATTACTCAAACTTTTTATAAAATAATCGGCATTAAAATTCGAGCTAGACTTTCTTTTAGAAATCCCAATGAACCAGAAAAATATTTAGGAGAGCCGAAACTTTGGGAAAAAGCACAGGAAATATTATTAAAAACCGCTAAAAAAAATAAGCTAGATTATTTTGAAGCTATTGGTGAAGCCGCTTTTTATGGTCCTAAAATAGATTTTATGGGAACAGACGCGCTTGGTCGCGAATGGCAATTAGCTACGCCCCAACTGGATTTTGTTCAACCTAAGCGTTTTGGATTGACCTATATTGACAACGAAGGAAAGGAACAAACACCAGTAATGATTCATTTTGCATTAATGGGTTCAATTGAAAGATTTTTATCGGTTTATATCGAACATACGGCTGGTATATTCCCTCTTTGGCTCTCGCCAGTGCAGGTGAAAGTTATTCCAGTGCGTGAAAATCACAATGAATATGCAAAAAAGGTTTTTAAATTATTAAAGGAGAATAATATTCGCGCAGAATTGGACGACACAAATCAAAATCTCGGCACAAAAGTTCGCGATGCAAAAAATAACAAAGTCCCTTATTGGATAGTTATCGGTGATAAGGAAATAGAAGCCAAAAAGTTAACCCTCGAGTCTCGCGACAAAGGTAATATCGGACAAATGTTACAAGAAAAATTAGTCGAAAAGTTATTAGAAGAAATTAAAAATAAAAAATAAAATGAATGAAGGTAAAATGGGAGATAGGGGTGTAAAAAAGAAGGCACGACAAAAACTGGAAGTATCTGTCTATTATGATGTAAATAATATAAAAGAATTAGTTTACCCCTTCATAACAGAAAAAGATCCGGAGATGGAAGAGGTTCTGGCTTTAAACATTTCCATGGTTCTGAACCATACCGATGAAAGCATGATTCGCGACCTTGAGACAGGTTTTTTTATGAAAGACTCAGCCCTATCAGGAATATCAAATATTGAGGAAGCAATTAAAGCAGGAAAGATTTCTTCAGAAGCTCCATGGTGGAAAGAATTGGAAGATAAACTACTTAAATTTAAAATTTTTGTAGCAGACTTAGTTAAAGAAATAGATTACTCACCAAAAGACAGAGTTGATGAAATGATTAAAGTTTTAGAAAAATTTATTGAAGAAACAAAAGATGGGGATAAAAAAGAAAGAGCCAAAAAAATACTTGGAGGGATAGCCGAAGCAAGAAAGCGAATAAAAAAAGGATCCGGTTTAGATAGCGATGGTTCAGAAAATAAATAAATTATATATCAATCTCCGCTTTTAGATTTTTTTCTTAACTTATCATATATGATATACTAATTTAATGCCACATATATCGTCCAAAAAACTTAAAAAGGAAAATTTACAAAAACTTTATGATGAGTTCAATGGTGCTCTGGAAAAATCAGCCAAGAAATCTTGGATAAAGTTTTTCTTAAATGATTTCCTGACACAAACGGAAAAAATAATGCTCGCCAAAAGATTTGCAGTTATTTATCTTTTGTCAAAAGACGTTCCAACTTCATATATTTCTGAATCCCTTTGCATGAGCCCGACAACTATTTTTAGAATGTCGCTTAAATACGAAATTGGCAGATATTCTTTTCTTTTAAAAACAATCGAAAGTGAAAATAAAAATATCTGGAAAATTTTGGAAAAAATTTTGAGAGCAGGTATGCCTCCTCGCGCTGGCAGAGGAAGATGGAAGTTTTTATATAAATAAATCAGTCAAGAAAAAATTCCTTAGATTATCATATATGATATATTAAAGAATTTTCTGGAAAAGTTTAGAATAGATTACTTTTTTTCTTTTTCAAGAATTTTGAGGAGATTTTTCATTGCTTTGCCACGATGGGAGAATTTGTTTTTTCTTCGGTAGAATATTATATATCAATCTCCGCTAATTTTGCGTTAGATTGAATAAAAGATTTGCGGGGCGGAACCTCGGAGCCCATCAGAATGTCAAAAACTTCATTTGCTTCTTCGGCATCGTCAATATCCACTTTTTTGAGTATGCGATGGGCGGGATCCATCGTCGTTTCCCAGAGTTCTTCTGGATTCATTTCTCCGAGACCTTTGAAGCGCTGAATATGAATTTTATTTGATTTCTTTTTTCCTTCTTCCACTTTTTCCTCAACTTCTTCCGTATTTTCAACTTCCTCTGCAGTTTCAACTTCTTGTATTTCGCTTATATCGGCAGTTTTTCCGACAATTTTAATTCTCTCCTCATCAGTATAAGCGTAAGAAATTTCTTTACCCTTTTTTATTTTATAAAGAGGCGGCTGGGCGATATAAATATATCCGGCATCAATAACTGCTCTAAAATATCTGTAAAAAAGCGTCAAAAGAAGCGTGCGAATATGCGATCCATCAACATCGGCGTCAGTCGCAATGATTATTTTGTGATAACGTATTTTTTGCAAATCAAACGTGTCTCCAATTGAAGTACCCATAGCAATAACGAGAGATTTTACTTCCTTTGAAGCAAGCATTTTATCTATGCGCGCCCTTTCAACATTTAAAATTTTTCCGCGCAACGGCAATATGGCTTGAGTTCGGCGATCTCTGCCTTGCTTGGCTGAGCCTCCCGCTGAATCCCCCTCTACTAAAAATAATTCCGACTCTCCAGCATCTTTACTTTGACAATCTGCCAGCTTGCCGGGAAGCGTCATTCCTTCAAGAGCGCCTTTTCGCAGAATTGAGTCCTTGGCCGCTTTCGCAGCTTTGCGAGCTTTTAAAGCTAAAATAGACTTATTTATTATGGCTTTTGCTTCATCAGGGTTTTCTTCCAAAAAATTATTAAAAGCCTCGCCGAATACGGTTGCCACTGCCCCTTGAGCTTCCATACTTCCTAATTTCGCTTTAGTTTGACCCTCAAATTGAATCTCGCGAAGTTTTACAGAAATGGCCACGGTCAAACCTTCTAAGACATCTTCACCAGTGAATCCACCTTCGGACTCTTTCATCATTTCATTTTTCTTGCAGTAAGTGTTTAAAGTCCTTGTAAGCGCGGTTTTAAAACCCGTCACGTGCGTACCGCCTTCGGGGGTATGAGTGTTATTGGCAAAAGGAATTATGCGATCCACGATATCATCCACATATTGAAGAGCGACTTCTACACCCACGCCGTCTAATTCTTTTTCAATATAAAAAATTTTATCCTGAATTGGCTTTTGAAATTTATTATAATATTTTATAAGAGAAATTAGTCCGCCTTCAAAATAAAAGGAGGTTGAGGGAAGTTCTAAACCAAGATCTCGGAAATAAAAAACATCACTGTCGTCCAATCCCTTTTTATTATCCCATTCGCGGGCATCAATTATTAAAATTTTCAATCCTTTTACCAAATAAGCTTGCTGGCGAATATGATTGATTACAGTATGCCATTCAAATTTAATATTTTTAAAAATTTCCATATCCGGTTCAAAGGTTACAATCGTGCCATGCAATTTAGAATTACCAATTTTTTTTACTGCAGATTTTTTCTTGCCCTGTGAATATTCTTGCACATACTTGCCATTGTCTCTATGCACTTCCACTTTGCAGTAAATAGAAAGCGCATTGACTACTGACGCGCCCACTCCGTGTAAACCTCCTGAAACTTTATATCCTTCCCCGCCAAATTTTCCCCCGGCGTGGAGAGTGGTCATCACAGTCTCCAAAGCGGAAACTTTTGTCTTTTTATGAATATCTATCGGTATGCCTCGCCCATTGTCCGCTATTCGCACACGGTTTTCCGGAAGAAGCACTACCTCAATATCATTGCAGAAACCTCCCATCGCCTCATCGCGGGAATTGTCAAAAATCTCCCAGACTAAATGATGAAGTCCTTCTGGACCTGTAGTGCCAATATACATTCCAGGACGACGACGTACGGGTTCTAAACCCTCTAAAACCGATATATCTGAAGCATTATAGTGATGTCCATTACCCTTCTTTTCTTCCTTTTCTTTTGCCATAATATACGTCTA
>LBSW01000010.1 GCA_000990145.1 Parcubacteria group bacterium GW2011_GWB1_37_13
TATCATTACATACAACATTATGCAAGCAACAGACGCTATTTTTTATATAATTATATTGGTGATGTCCATAGTTATTCACGAAGTATCGCATGGTTTTATAGCGGAATATTTTGGCGATAAAACCGCACGTTTTGCGGGAAGGCTTACTTTGAATCCCCTTAAGCATTTGGATCTTTTCGGTTCCATTCTTTTGCCGGTAGTTCTGGTTTTATCACATTCGTCTTTTTTGTTCGGTTGGGCGAAACCAGTGCCTTATAATCCAGATAATTTAAGTAATAAGAAATGGGGAACGATAGCGGTAGCCTCTGCTGGAATTTTAGCAAATATTTCAATAGCTATTATTTTTGGAATTATTATTCGTCTTACCTCCGGTTTCTCTCTACCAGCTGGTTTTTATTTTATAATCTCTATAATTGTTATAGTAAATTTAGCTTTAGCAATATTTAATTTAGTTCCGATTCCACCTCTTGATGGTTCCAAAATACTTTTTTCCTTTTTACCGGAGTCAGCTTTTTCTTTTATCCTTGCCTACGAACAATATTCACTGATTTTATTGTTAATTTTTATTGTTTTCTTTTCTGATTATCTATATCCAATCTTAGCTTTTCTCTTTAATTTTTTAACCGGTCTTGTGTTTTAGTTTTTAAAATAGTATATTATCATCATAGTCCTATGGGGCTATTTTGTTTCAGTGGTCAAATTTTATGCCAACAATTAATCAATTAATCAAGAAAAATAGAGTCAAAGCTCATCCTAAAGATAAGACGGTTGCTCTAACACGAGGGTTTAATGTTCTGAAAAATAGACCAATATTTTTCTCCAGCCCTTTCAAACGTGGTGTTTGCATCAAAGTTTCGACAACAACCCCCAAGAAGCCAAACTCAGCTCTTCGAAAAATTGCAAGGGTCAGATTAACTAATGGCATGGAAGTCACAGCCTACATCCCAGGTGAGGGGCATAATTTGCAGGAACACTCTGTTGTCATGATTCGCGGAGGACGCGTGAAAGATTTAATTGGGGTAAGATATCATATTGTGCGCGGAGTTTTAGATACGCAAGGAGTCGAAAAGAGAAGACAAGCTAGGTCGCTTTACGGAAACAAGAAGCCAAAAGAAAATGCGAAGAAGAGTTAAAAATAAAAAAATAATTACTCCTGACTTTATCTACAATTCTCAAAAATTGGAGAAGTTCATTAATTACATCATGTGGTCTGGGAAAAAAGAAACCGCGCGTAAAGTTATGTATGCGACTTTTGATGTAATTAAAGAAAAAACAGGCAATCCAAATCCGCTTGAAATTTTTGATTTAGCAATAAAAAATGCCGGTCCTTCAACCGAAGTTCGCTCAAAGCGTATCGGAGGCGCAAACTATCAGATACCTATTGAAGTTCGACCAGAAAGAAAACTCGCCTTGGCGATGCGATGGATTCGCGATGCGGCTCGCGGCGGTAAAGGTAAGCCGATGCACCTGAAACTTGCAGACGAATTAATTTCTGCTTCCAAAAACGAAGGTTCTGCTATCAAAAAGAAAGAAGACACGCACAAAATGGCCGAAGCCAACAAAGCTTTTGCTCACTTTGCGTGGTAATGCTCCTTTAAGTTAGTTTATTTACATTTGTACATATTTACGCTATAGCGTATATATGCAATTCAGTATATAATTGATAGATGGCTTATTACAAAGGGATGCGAGTTAATGCTTTTGGTTTACCAGTTTCAAAGGGTAATACTCGAACTCGTATAAAGAAGGATAATAGAAAGCGGAATTTTTACCATACAGCTTTTTCTTCACCGTTTCTTAAAGATTCCCCGAAGAATTTGATTTTGATGTATGACGTTATTGAAGAAAAAAAGAAAGAGAGGGATTGGCTTCGTAGACAACTAAAGAATTTTGACTACATAATGATTCAGAGAAGTGTATGGGTAGGGCCTTCGCCTTTACCAAAAGAATTTCTAGATTATGTCAAAGGAATTGGCTTGGAGGATCATTTAAAAACTTTTAAATTAGCCAAAACTTATACTGGGAAAGGGAATAACATCTAATATCTGTAATTTACATATTTACGCTATCGCGTATATATGCAACTTGAATCAGATTTGAACAAAAGATCTTGCTTGACTTTTTATGTTGGGAGAATACACTTTGGATATTATAAATTCTTAATTAAAATAATAAAAATATGCCAAAAGAAGGTTTTGAACAATTCGAAAATTTAAAAAGCAAAGAGGGAGTAGTTGCTTACATAAAATTAAGTACAAGTGAACAAAATTATTTAAGAAGATGTAAAAATGTACAAAAAGCCAATTTTGGTAATTACCCTCTATATTGGGTAGAAGCTGTTGTTAACTCTGGTTTGGTAGAAGAATTATACAAATCTTGGGCAGGAAAAAAGGCAGAGGGAAAGTAAACTTTGATAGTTAGGCAATTGATAGTTAGGCAAGACCTAGCTGGTTTTATTTGCAAAAAATATCTTTATAATATATAGTACTTGAAGCGCATTTGGCGCTTTTTATTTATATGGAAAGAGATTACCCATTGGAGAAGGTGAGAAATTTTGGAATTATCGCGCACATTGATGCGGGGAAAACGACGACGACCGAGCGAGTGCTTTATTATACCGGCAAGAAGCATAAAATCGGCGAAGTTCACGAAGGAGAAACTACGACCGATTGGATGGAACAAGAACGAGAACGTGGAATTACTATTACAGCCGCCGCTGTAACATGTTTCTGGACGCCTACTTATGCTCCAACTGACAAGACCAAAAAACATCGTTTCAATATCATCGACACTCCCGGACACATTGATTTTACAGTAGAAGTAAAACGTTCTCTACGAGTTTTGGACGGCGCGGTGGTTGTTTTCGACGGAGTGGCAGGAGTGGAGCCTCAGTCGGAAACGAATTGGCGTTATGCCGATGAAGCTAAAGTACCTCGCGTGTGTTTTATAAACAAACTGGACCGAACTGGCGCCTCTTTTGAACATTCCTATTCGGCTATTTTAGACAGACTTAGCAAAAAGGCCGTGCGAGTGCAAATTCCCATCGGCTTGGAAGAAAAATTTGAAGGCGTGATTGATTTGCTCCGTATGAAAGCTTATTACTTCGAAGGAGATATGGGTAATAAAGTTATTGAAAAAGAGATTCCAGAAAATTTTAAAGCTGATGCAACTAAATATCACTCCGAATTGGTTGAAAAAATTGTAGAGACTGACGATAGCATAATGACGGAATATTTAGAAGGAACGATTCCTGATTTTGACGCGCTGAAGAAAACTTTGCGCAAAGCTGTTATCGTCAATCAAATTTTTCCAGTTTTTGCCGGTTCTGCTTTAAAAAATAAAGGAGTACAACTAATACTTGATGCTGTAGTGGACTACTTGCCATCCCCGATAGACATTGCCGCAGTGTCAGGCATTGACCCAGATACAGAAAAAAATATTATTCGAAATGCTTCAGATACGGAGCCTTTTGCCGCGCTTGCATTCAAAGTTGCAACCGATCCTTTCGTTGGTCAACTTATTTTCTTCCGTGTTTATTCTGGAACACTTTCTGCCGGCAGTTATATCTACAATCCGCGCACACGCAACAAAGAGCGTATTGGTAGAATTTTAAGAATGCATGCGAACGACAGAGAAGAAGTAAAAAAAGTTTTTGCCGGAGAAATAGCCGCGGCAGTGGGCTTAAAGGATACAATAACTTCAGATACGATTTGCGATGAAAATAACCCTATTATTTTGGATAGAATAATATTTCCCGAGCCTGTGATCTCTCTGCGTATCGAACCCAAGACAAAAGCAGATCAAGAAAAAATGGGAATGGCTCTTAATCGTCTTGCCCAAGAAGATCCCACTTTTAAAGTAAGCACTGATCAGGAAACAGGCGAAACTATTATCGCTGGTATGGGGGAATTGCATTTAGAAATTATAGTGGACAGAATGAAGCGCGAATTTACCGTGGAGGCGAATGTCGGCAAGCCTCAAGTGGCGTACCGTGAGACGATCAATGGCACTGCGGAAGCTGAAGGAAAATATATCAAACAATCGGGAGGACGCGGAAACTATGGACACGTCAAGATTAAAGTAAAGCCAATGCAACTTCTCACCAAAGAAGAATTAGAAGACTTGCCTAAAAATACCAAGAGGTCCCCTGGGTTTGAATTTGTGAATACCATTAAAGGAGGAGTAATTCCGCAAGAATACATAGCTCCTTGTGAAAAAGGTTTTAAAGAGGGACTGGATAGGGGAGTTTTGGCTGGATTTAAAATAGTGAATGTCTCGGTGGAACTTTGGGATGGAAGTTATCACGAAGTTGATTCAAATGAAATGGCTTTTAAAATTGCTTCATCAATGGCGGTGCAAGATGCATGCAAGAGAGCGAATCCGGTAATACTTGAACCTATGATGAAAGTGGAAGTTGTTACTCCGGATAAATTTATGGGAGACGTTACAGGAAATCTTTCTTCTAAGAGAGCTCTGATTGAAGGAATGGAAGACAGAGGAATGAATAAAGTTATAAGAGCCTTAGTTCCTCTTTCTGAAATGTTTGGTTATATGACAGGCCTTCGTTCAATGACCGAAGGCCGGGCTAGTTTTACTATGGAATTTTTTAGGTACGATGTGGTTCCTAACAATGTGGCGGAAACGATTATTACCGCGAGGAAATAAGACTTAAAATTGTTCTTTTTTCGAAGAATTCTTGCATTTTTAATAGAAGTGTGATATGATATAAAAGTAGCTTATTAATTAATATTTTTTAATATAAATATGAATAAAAACACGTATATTGCGCTTGCAGTGATTGTTGTTTTTGGGGTTCTCCTTTGGATTTTTCTTTCACAAAAAGAAAAAGTTCCCGAAGCTGGTCCGGCAACAGTTTCAACACTCTCTGTTTCTAATGTTACTTCGTCAGCTTTAGCCGTATTTGCCGAAACAAAGACTATTAGCTGGAAGACTTCTAACTATCCAGCTAATGCAGGAGTTAATATAAATTTAATTAAAAAGATATCAGATTCTCCAAGAGAGTTCACTCTTGTGCGAACACTTGAAACGGATACTCCCAATGATGGGGAAGAAGTATGGACACCGCAAGCTGAGGAAAATGCCGACGATTTATTTATTGAGGTAATATGTTCAAACACATATCAATTTAGTTTAGGATGTAGTTTGTCCAGTGATCCGATAAAAGTTAACTAATCTCAAAAAAGTAGAAAACAAAAACTCGCAAGAAAAATTCTTGCGAGTTTTTGTTTTTTTGATTGCTGATTGACAATGGCACTATTTTGTGCTATTCTAAAAATCAGATGTCCTCGGATGAGGCATCAGAGGGCGGAGCAGGATAGAAAAAACCGTGTGTTCCTGCTCCGCCCCGAATGATTTGGATTTTAAAAGCCCAGAATGGGAAAATCTTTTCTGGGTTTTACTGTTTTTATTTATTCAAATATTTAACTGTACAGGAGTTTGACAATGTTTTTTTATCTGCTAATATAATGGTAACTGCACTTTTGCAGTTTTTGTTTTAGTTCCGTTTCTATGACGGATCGCCGATAAGGCAATTTCATTATTAATTTTGTTAGTGACTAAACCCCAGCAACTGGCTCCTGTATGTTGAGTTTTAGTTATTAGCCCCAACCCGCTAGAGGCGGGCAAGTAAAAATATGGCAGAAGAATTTAAAAGAGATAGACCGCATGTAAACGTAGGCACCATTGGCCATGTCGATCACGGCAAGACTACTTTAACCGCCGCAATTTTGCATGTGTTGAATATGGCTGGCAAACAAGTGAGACTTCGCGGCGTTGATCAAATTGATAATGCTCCCGAAGAAAGAGCTCGCGGAATTACCATTAACATTTCTCACAATGAGTATTCAACAGATGCTCGTCACTATGCGCATATTGATGCTCCAGGGCACGCTGATTATATTAAAAATATGATTACAGGGGCGGCGCAAATGGATGGCGCAATTCTAGTGGTTGCGGCGACTGACGGCGCTATGCCTCAAACTCGCGAACATGTTCTTCTTGCAAAACAAGTTGGTGTGCCGAAGATACTTGTGTTCTTAAACAAGTGCGATATGGTTAATGATAAAGAAATGATCGACTTGGTGGAAGAGGAGATTCGTGAATTGTTAACGAAGCAAGGATTTGATGGCGCCGGCACTCCAGTTATCAGAGGCTCCGCTCTAAAAGCTCTCGAATCAAAATCTGTTGACGATGAATGGGCAAAGAAAATTCTTGAACTTGCAAATGCTCTTGACACTTATATTCCGATTCCGGTAAGAGATATTTCTAAACCCTTCCTTATGCCTGTTGAAGATATATTCTCAATTGAAGGTCGTGGCACAGTTGTGACTGGGAAGATTGAAAGAGGTGTAGTAAAAATTGATGAAGAAGTAGAAATTGTTGGAATTAAGCCTACCCAAAAATCAACTGTTACAGGTATTGAAATGTTCAACAAAAATCTTAAAGAAGGTATGGCGGGGGACAATGCCGGAGTGCTTTTGAGAGGTCTAAAGAAAGAAGACATTACTCGTGGACAAGTTCTTGCAAAGCCGGGCACTGTTACTCCACACGATAATTTTACCGCTGAAATATATGTTTTAAAGAAAGAAGAAGGCGGACGTCACACTCCATTCTTTAAAGGTTACAAACCTCAGTTTTATATTAGAACGACGGATGTAACGGGAGATGTGACTTTAGCCGAAGGAACAGAAATGGTTATGCCTGGAGACACAGTAAAAATTACAGTTAAATTAGTTACTCCAGTTGCGCTGGAAGAGTCACAAAGGTTCGCCATTCGTGAAGGAGGCAAAACTGTGGGAGCCGGGGTGGTTACGAAGATATTAGGGTAAATTGCGAATTACGAATGATAGATTACGAATTAATAATTTGAAATTCGTAATTGTTAATTGACAATTGATTATGGCAACAACAGAGACAAAAACAAAAAAGCCTAAAACAAAAGCCGCAGTGGTCAAGGTTGCCAAAAGTTCCAAAACGATAAAAATACCAAAAGTCTCTGCAAAAAAAGACAAAGAAAAGGTAATACTTCGCATACGAGTGCGAGCATACGAAAGCAAAATTCTTGACAGCTCAGTTAAGCAGATTATAGATACTGCGGTTCGCCACGATGCAGTAATAGTTGGACCTGTTCCATTACCTACTGAGATTAAAAAATATACAGTCAATCGTTCTCCTTTTATTTATAAAAATACGCGGGAGCAATTTGAAATTCGCGTACATAAAAGATTGATTGATATTATAAATCCAAATGGAAAAACCATTGAGGCTCTTACTAATTTATCGCTTCCTTCTGGAGTGGATATTGACGTGAAAATGCTATAAGAAACCGACTATTATGAAATTTATTTTGGCAACAAAAAAAAATATGACGGAATATTTTTCCCCCGAAGGATCTGTGATTCCGGTCACCATACTCTCTGCCGGACCTGTGACTGTAATTAAAATTTTTGAGAAGGAGAAAGACGGATATAATTCTGTACAGGTGGGTTTTGGAACTCAAAAGAAAGAAAGAGTGAGCCGTTCTAGTGCTGGAGCTATGAAAGGGGCTTTTTACAAAACTCTCAAAGAATTCAGATTAAAACCAAATGACAAGAGCGATGCGAAAGAAGGTGATGTAATTGATGTTTCAGTTTTTACTCCGGGCGATAAACTTCAAGTTTCAAGCATATCTAAAGGGAAGGGTTTTCAGGGTGTTGTAAAACGCCATAGTTTTGCGGGCGGACCTCGCACCCACGGCCAAAAACATTCAGAAAGAGAGCCGGGAAGTATCGGAGGAGGCTTGCGAACTCATGTTCCTAGAGGTATGAGAATGGCGGGCAGGATGGGCGGGGATCGCATTACCCAGAAAAATTTAAAAGTTATTTCTGTAGATAAAGAAAACAATATAATGCTGGTAAAAGGGGCGATTGCCGGCAAACGAGGGAGTCTGGTGGAGATAGTAAGCAGATAATATGGAAGCAAAAATATACAATCAAAAAGGCGATGTTACGGGGGAGATAAATCTTCCCGCGAAAGTTTTTGCTGCCGAATGGAGAAGCGATCTAGTGCACCAAGTTGTGCAAAGTATGAGAAGCAATAAAAGAGCAGGCACGGCCAACACGAAAGATCGAGGAGAAGTTAGGGGCGGAGGAAAAAAACCTTGGAAGCAAAAGGGAACTGGGCAAGCTAGACACGGATCAACACGATCTCCTATTTGGGTTGGTGGAGGAATAACTCATGGTCCTCTTGCCGAAAAAAATTATAAAAGAAAAGTTTCAAAAAAAATGCGCGCGCAAGCTCTCTTTTCTGTTCTCTCTAAAAAACTAAAAGACGAGGAAATACTTTTTGTCGAAACGCTTTCTGTCCCTTTTATTAAAACAAAAGATGCTGTGAAAACAATGCAAAATTTAGAGCGAGCTTCTGGCTGGAAAACTGTTTTAAATACCAAGAAGCCTCGCGTGCTTACTGCGCTTTTTGAACGCAATGAAAAAACAGAAAAAAGTTTCAGAAATATACCACAACTGGAAATAGTTTTTTTAAAAAATTTAAATCCGTTTGACGTGTTAAATTATAAATATCTTTTGATAGAAAATCCGGTCGAAAGTGTGAAATTTTTAGAATCCAGAGGGAAGTGAAATTTTGTAAAATATACTTTTTCTGGTACGGATTTTTTGAAGCTTAAAAAATCCTGAAGTTCTCGGCTCGTCAGCCTCGAAACCCCTCCAAAAGTATATTTTACAAAATTTCACTTCAATAATATGGCAAATATAATTAAAAACCCAAGAATCACCGAAAAAGCATCTTTCGCAGCCGAGCAGAATGTTTACATTTTTAATGTTTCAAAAAGAGCAAACAAGACGGAAATAAAGAAAGAAATCTTTTCACTTTACAAAGTAAAACCTTTTAAAGTAAATGTTTTAGGCGTGCCAAGGAAAAATATTATGTCTAGGGGCAAAATAGGTGTCAAAGGCGGAGGCAGAAAAGCTTTAGTTTATTTAAAAAAGGGTGATAAGATAGAATTCGTCTAACGGGATGAAAACATATAAACCCACAAGCAAATCAAGGAGGCAAATGACCCATATACCTTACCGGGAACTTTTGACGCATACACAACCAACCAAATCGCTTATTCACGGCTTTAGCCGTTCTGTCGGGAGAAACAGCGCGGGACGCATCACTGTCAGACATAAAGGCGCGGGCCATAAACGCCTTTATCGAGAGGTTGATTTTTTATATAACAAAAAAGAAATTCCGGCTATTATAAAATCTGTTGAATACGATCCGAACCGCTCAGCATTTATTGGGTTGGCTGTTTATAAAGACGGAGAAAAAAGATATGTGATATTGCCCAAGTCTGTAAAGCCCGGCGATTCTTTTATGGTGTCTCCGAAAGCGCCGCTTATTCCCGCCAATAGACTTCCTCTCAAAGATATTCCAGTCGGAACTTTTGTTTACAACATAGAAATACAGCCAAACGGCGGGGCCAAGATTGGCCGTTCGGCGGGAATTTTTGCGCAGGTAGTTGCCAATGCTGATGGATATACAAACATAAAAATGCCTTCAACTGAAGTTCGAAAAATAAACGAAAATTGCTGGGCTTCAATCGGAACTGTTTCAAACGAAGAACATCATTTAGAAAATTACGGCAAAGCTGGACGCAGTCGTTGGAAAGGAATAAGACCAACAGTTCGCGGTACGGCGATGAACCCAGTAGATCACCCATACGGAGGCGGAGAAGGCAGACAGGGCCGTGGCACCAAGCGTCCAAAAACAATGTGGGGCAAAGTCACCGGCGGTCGCAAGACCCGCGGGCCAAAGAGGTACTCAAATGTATTTATTATCTCGCGCAGAAAGACTGGGAAGAATAAATAGCATTCCACTTTAATTTGACATTTTATCCTTATTTAGGTTGCGTTAGGCAAGACCTAACGCAAAGTTTGCACCTCATTTAGACTGTGA
>LBSW01000011.1 GCA_000990145.1 Parcubacteria group bacterium GW2011_GWB1_37_13
GAAAAAATAAAAAGAGTGGCAATAGAAACACCACCCGCTCCGGAACCAACACCTGCGACGCCAGCTGTGAAAGAACCTACCTACGATAGATACGATCAGCCGTTTGAGCCAAAACAGGCGCCCATTAAAAAACCTACTGCTGAAGAAATAAAAAAGGAAATAGAAAAAGAAATTGAAAATAAAAAAACGGAATCTGCTTTTGTTGTTGCGCCAAAAACGCCGGAAAAAAGAAGGGGGATTAATGAGGGGGAACGAGTTAATCCATATCAACCGCCAACACCAAAAAATGTTCAAAGGCAAACCCAAGTTAATGGAACAGAGGGCGGTTTTGTCACTCCATATGGCGCTACGTCATATGGTCCGTCGGTAAATTTTGGAAACTTTGCGCCACCGGGAATATTTACAGAAAATTCTTTTCACCTTTCAGATAAAATGTTGGAAGAAGTGGAGGAAGTGTATGAAAATAATATAGAAATAATATTTCCTAATGATACATTGCGGCTTTGGAAAAAAATAAAAAATAAAAGCGCTTATGAATTGGAGCTTTATCTTCTTATCTTAAAAAACTAGAGGAAAAAACCGGCTTAGGACCCAGAAGCGGTGTACGCGGAGGGACTGAAAGCATAGAAAAATATATGGAACGAACTTTGCAAGAAGCAAAACAAAAAGGGACAATAGATGAATTAAAATTAAAATAAAAAGAAAAAAATTCGCGCGGTAAATATAAATACAAAGTTGACTACAGATACGCAGCATTTAAAAGAACTTAATAAAGAACAAAGAGAAGCGGCAATTCATTCGAATGGTCCTCTTCTTATTGTCGCTGGAGCAGGCGCGGGAAAAACCAAAACCATTACGCATAGAATCGTGAATTTAATAAAAAAGGGAATATCCCCAGAGCGCATTTTGGCTGTTACTTTTACCAATAAAGCGGCTAAAGAAATGCGGGAAAGAATTATTTTAGAAATTGAAAAAAACGCAAAAGGACAAGATAAGATTCCATTTGTTAGCACCTTTCACTCACTGGGAGTTTATATTATAAAAGAAAATGCCAGATTGTTTGGATTAACCAAACATTTTACGATTCTAGACGAAGGAGATGCAACCTCATTAATAAAAGAAGTACTAAAAGAGCTTGGAATAGATCCAAAACAATATGATCCAAAAAAAATAAAAAATGTAATTAGCAGAGAAAAAGGAAAATTTGTTCATTTGCCTGAATATATAGAAAGGGAAAATAATAAAATGAACCCTCTCTTAAAAATTGTGGCGCAAGTCTGGGATTTATATGAAAAGAAAAAAGCAAAAGAGAATGCGCTTGATTTTGACGACCTGCTTTTGAAAGCGACAAAATTATTGAAGGATAATCTCGAAATCAGGAAAAAATATCAGGAAAAATGGGAATATATTCACATTGATGAGTATCAAGATACAAACGAAGTGCAGTATTTAATGTCTCGAATGCTGGCGGAAAATAATAAAAATATTTGTGTAGTCGGGGATGCGGACCAAAATATTTATTCATGGCGCGGCGCAAATTTGAAAAATATTTTAAGTTTTGAAAAAGATTACCCTGATGCAAAAGTAATACTTCTGGAAGAAAATTATAGATCCACTAAAAATATTTTAACGGTAGCAAATGAAATAATTAAAAAAAATAAATATAGGCCGGAAAAAAATTTATTTACAAAAAACAAAAGCGGCGAGAAAATTTCAATTTATGAAGCATTAAATGAAAATGACGAAGCGGATTTTGTCGCGACAAAAATTTTGGAGATTGCAGATAGCGGCGCGGATTTGCCAAGGCGGGGTGTCTCGCAGGCCGACGGGCCGAGAGGCAGCGCTCCGCGAGCACGCGGAGACAGCGACCCCGCTCTGGCAATATCCGCGCCGCTATCTCAAATCGCAATTTTATACCGCGCAAACTTTCAATCTCGTGCGCTGGAAGAGGCAATGCTCCGGTATAACATTCCATATCAAGTTTTGGGTGTGAAATTTTTTGAAAGAAAAGAAATAAAAGACACCTTGGCGTATCTGCGCGCTGCGCTAAACAGGAATAGCCTTTCCGATATTAAAAGAATAATAAATTTTCCTGCGCGAGGTATCGGCAAAGTTACTTTAGTTAAAATTTTTGCCGGCGAAGAAGAAAATCTGCCGATAAAAATGAAAATCAAAATTGACAATTTTTATAAAATACTGGAAGAGATAAAAGAAAAAATAGGAAAAGAAAAAACATCTGAGGTAATAAAATTTGTGGTAAAAAAAACGGGTATTGAAACAGAACTTTCATCTGGCGCTGAAGAAGATATGGAAAGACTTGAAAACATAAAAGAATTAGCCACATTGGCGCTTAAATATGATAATCTGGAAAACGGCCTTGGTATAGAAAAACTTTTAGAAGATGCTTCGCTCGCATCAGATCAAGATTCACTGCTTATTACTGAAGAAAAAAAGGAAAAAATAAATGCGGTCAAATTAATGACTGTACACGCATCAAAAGGACTTGAGTTTAAGTATGTTTTTATCACGGGGCTGGAAGACGGACTCTTCCCGCACCAAAGACATAATGAAGGGGAAGGTTTCGATAGTGAAGAAGAACGTAGACTTTTCTATGTAGCAATCACCCGTGCTAAAGAAAAATTATTTTTATCATTCGCGAATTTTCGTACTATTTTCGGTTCGCGTACCATAAACGCTCCGTCAGAATTTATAGCGGATATACCCCGAACTTTATTGGAAAAAGAGGAAGAGAATAGTAGAATAAAAACAATTTATATATGAAAGCTAAAAAATCGTTTGGTCAAAATTTTTTGAAATCGGAAATAGCTCTCCGAAAAATTATTGAAGCGGGTGAGATAAAAAAGGATGACATAATTTTAGAAATAGGACCAGGCAGGGGAGCGCTGACAAAACAGCTTCTAGCTTCTAGCTGTCAGCTGATAGCTGTAGAGAAAGATAAAGATTTATATGAGTTACTAAAAAATAAATTTCAAGAAGAAATCTTATCTGGTCAATTAAAACTAATATATGATGATATATTAAAATTTAATTTAGAACACTATAAGCTATTAGCAAACAGCTACAAACTGATTGCCAATATTCCTTATAATATTACTGGCGCTATTTTGAAAAAATTTTTAACAGAAGAGAACCAGCCTGAAAGTATGGTTTTAATGGTACAGCATGAAGTTGCAACAAGGATACTCGCCCGTGATGGGAAAGAAAGCATTCTTTCTATTTCGGTAAAGGCCTATGGAACGCCTAAAATGATTGCTAAAGTTGATAAAAGATATTTCTCGCCGACCCCAAAAGTAAATTCGGCAATAATTTCCATAAAAAATATTTCTCGCAAGATTTTTAGGGATAATGGAATAAATGAGGAAAATTTTTGGAAAATAGTAAAAAAAGGCTTTGCGCATAAACGCAAAAAGCTTTCTTCTAATCTGAAATACGGAGGCGTGAAATACGGAGGCGTTGCCTCCGTATTTCATCAAAAAGACTCCTTGATATTTTTAAAAAACAAGCGAGCAGAGGATTTATCGCTTGAAGATTGGATTGCGCTGGCTAAATTATGAACAATGCTTTGCAATTACTAGTTTCTTTTAAAAAAAGTGTTACAATTAACCTATAATTAAATTATTTTGGTTAAAATACAAAAGGATACTTCTAATCATCTTTGCGGTGGTTTTTGCTGTTGCACTTTTTCTCTTAAAAACGACATCGGTATTTGAAAATAAGGAAACATATAAAGGAGCCGGCCAAAAAAACGGGTTAACTTATGGCAACATCACAATAAAAGATTTGGTAAATAAAGATACTGATGGCGATGGAATACTCGATTGGGAAGAAGGCTTGTGGGGAACGGATCCAACTAAAAAAGAAACCACTCCCGGAACACCGGATAAAGTGGCAATAGAAAATCTAAAAAAACAAACGGGGCAAAACCAGCAAGAGCAAGGATTACCCTTGCTGAAAAATGGAGATAATCAGAGTATAGAAAATTTAACTCAAACTGATCAGTTTTCCAGGGAACTTTTTAGCACTATTGCAACACTTAATCAAAATGGAATCGTGGATCAAGCGACCATAGATAAATTGGGAGCTTCTTTGGCGGAAAAAATCCAAAATCCCATTATTAGAAAAGTTTTTTTAATTTCCGATATAAAAACAATAAATGACAATAGTGTTCAAGCTTTCATCAATTACAACAATGCTTTAAATAGTATTTTTCAAAAATATCCAACTACTTATTCAGTATTAGATGTATTGCAAGAATTTATAATTGATGAAAACAGTGTTGATGTAAGTGTGTTATCAAAACTTAACCCGATTATAGAACAATCAAATAAAGTAATGACTGCAATGGTTAAAATGAATGTGCCACAATCTCTTTCGGTTCTGCATTTAAATTTTATAAATACACTGCAAAGATTAGTGGAAAATTTAAGTGATATAAAACTTTATGACAATGATTCTATTGTGGCTTTAGGTGGTATAAGTAAATATAAAGAAAATACTACTCAATTAGAATCAGACTTGAATAATCTCGTCAATGTAATTGATCAAAAATTGAAGAATTAAATGAAAAATCATATAA
Organism: Parcubacteria group bacterium GW2011_GWB1_37_13; assembly: GCA_000990145.1. Classification (GTDB taxonomy): domain Bacteria; phylum Patescibacteriota; class Minisyncoccia; order Phycocordibacterales; family UBA9973; genus UBA9973. Next base: position 4,598 of record LBSW01000011.1, read on the forward strand.
TAAAAGAATAAAATGATAGCCGAAAATAAAATAACAAAATTTATCTCCGCCTTTCTAATCATTTCAATCATATTGCCCTCCGTTTTATTTTCTGTACCAAAAAAAACGCAGGCGCAAATACCAGTTACTGATGTAGCTAATACAACCGTAAGCACAAAAAATTCAATCGGCACCTGGATATCGAAAGCTTTTAACGCAATAACCGCAAAAGCGACATCAGTAAGCGCTCTAAAAGATACCAAAGATTGGGCAGAATATCTTCTTCGACAGGTCCTTATGACAGTCGCAAAAGCGATCTTGGCAAGAATGACTCAAGCCACTATAAATTGGATAAATTCTGACTTCCACGGTTCTCCACTTTTTATAGAAAATCCGGAATCTTTTTTTAGAGATATAGCTAAATCTGAAGTTAGAAGATTGGTAGATATGATTGGCTATGACACTTTCAGATTTCCTTTCGGTAAACAGACTGCGCTGAACGTTATATCAAGTTATAAAAGACAGCTTGCGGACAACGCGGCATATACATTGAGTAATGTAATAAATGACCCTCGCCTCTTAGTTCAATACCGAAATGATTTTAACTACGGAGGATGGAACGGATTTTTGATAAACACGCAATACCCGCAAAATAATTATCTGGGATTCCAAATGATAATACAGCAAAATCTGGCAAGCAGACTTGAAGGAACATTGCAGGCGCCGGCGCAAAAAATACAATCTCTCTTGCAACAAGGAATGGGCTTCTTGTCTCCGCAGACTTGTCCAAGCAATCCAAGTTATAACAATGGTGTAAATGAATTTCGAAAACCAAGCTTTAAACCTTCAATAGAATATGTGGCTCCAGAATATACTGCGCAATCCCAAGCTGAAATAGATGATTATAATTCAAGATATAATACTACAGTAACATTAGAAAAAAGAAGATGGGCAGAGACAAATACTTGCCCGGGCGGTTTAGTAAATACTACTCCTGGTTCTGTAGCGGCAGATCAAATAATGACTGCAATGAGTTCAAATTATAGACAAAGCGAACTCGCGGCAGCATTAGGTAATAGCCTGTCTGCCATTTTTGACGCTTTGATAAATCACTTTATGGATAAAGGATTAAACGCGCTCTCAAGCACAGTAAGCCCAGCGCCTTCAAACGATAACTGGAGTTATGATGGAAACACTCTTAGCGGCACGACAACATACACATCTCCCGAAATCAGCGCTTTGAGAATTCCGCAAAATGTTACAGCAACTGTTGGTCAAGTAACCAGCACAATGATATCTGGTGGCACAACGCCTTATATGATTACTGAACAAGAACAACCGAACCCCTCAGTGGCAACGGCCCGAATTTCTGTTATCGGCCCTTCCGGTCCAACTCTTTCAGTTACTGGTGTTAAACCAGGTCAAACTCTTCTTGTGGTAAGAGATTCATCAAAGCCCGTACAAATGGTAACCGTTCAGATTGCAATACACGCTATCGGCAGTTTGGCTGTTACTCCGCAAAATATTTCAACTGATCTTAATAACGGTGAAGGACCTTATTATATGCAAATACGCCCCAATGAATCAGTGGCGATGGTAACGTTTCAAGGCGCAAGCTTTGTTGTAAGTGGTATCGGAAGAGGCAATACTTTTATTGTAATTGAAGACTCGTCTTTCCCGATCAAAAAAACTACTACTGTTCAAATCGCAATAAGTGGTCCTGAAGATTTAGTCGTTTCACAAAATGTTACAGCGAATATTGGTCAGATGACCAGCATACCTATAACTGGCGGAACAGGACCTTACATTGTTACAGACCAAATGGATGTCAGAGTGGCAACTGGTCAAATTGTCAATGCTACTCAATAATTCCATATATCCCTGTCCCGTACTAAATTTTTGATTAAATGTATTAAAAATGAAAATAATTATAAAAGATAAAAATAAAATTAGGGTCATCTCTGCCAGAGACATTAACAAAAAAGAAAGAAAATTATATGAAGAAAAAAATTAAAATTCCAAAATTTAAAAATGAAGATGAAGAGAGAGATTTTTGGCTGAAGTTGGATCTATCCAAACATTTTGAACGATCTGACTTTGAGAGAGTGTTTTTCCCGAATTTAAAGCCGTCCTCTCGGCCCATTTCCTTGCGCCTACCTTTGCATTTATCTGATTCTGAAATGGGGGTTGAATATGGCATAAGGTTTAGTTTAAAGAAATAATGAACAAACAAGTAACAAAAATAATTCCATATTGCTTAATACTCGTTATACTAATCGGATTATTTAGTGGGGTGGTAGAAGTGAATGCGCAGAATTACTGATTTTAAATTAATGAGAGATAAGTAAATAAAAAATATGGATAAAGATTTTGATGCTTGGAATAAAATAAAACAAGAAACCGACAAGAAAATCTTGCCAGAAGATTTTTTCTTTTACGAGAGAGAAATATGGTGGTGTTCTTTGGGAAAAAATATAGGCGTAGAAGTAAATGGCAAAGATGAAGGTTTTGAGAGGCCAGGCATTATTTTGAAGGTTTTTAATAAAGATATGATATGGGTTTTGCCTATTACTTCTAGCGTAAAAAGGTCTAAATTTTATCATAATTTTATTTTTAACAATATTGAACAATCTGTAATGATTACGCAGATAAGAACTATCAGCTCAAAGCGTTTAAAAAGGAAGATTGGAACAATTTCAGATTCAGATTTTGAAAGAATATTAGCGATCTTGATTATTCTGGTAAAAAACGAAACCCCGCCAGTAAAGGCGGGGAATCTCGGAGGCCGAAGCCACTAATACGAATAGTATGGATGATAATCAAAATAAAGTCAAGAAGTCGTGTGGATAAGAAAAAATTGAAGTATAATAAATAAAAATGCGAAAATTTTTACCATATATCCTAATACTACTTATCCTGGCCGGACTTTTTGGTCCGCTAGCGCAGGTGAATGCAATAGTTGTTTAAAATTAATGAAAAATGAACAAATCAAAAATATTGCTTTCATAGATGGTCAAAACCTGTATATGGCTACAACAATGATCTTGCTCGTTTTCGTGTTTATTTATTAGAAAAATATCATGTTCATGGGGCATATTATCATCTCGGGTATGCGCATGAAGAGTATAAAGATTTATATGAAGAAATACAGAAAGCAGGATTTATTTTAGTATTTAAACAACACAGTTCCGCAATGGTGGGATTAAAAAAGGGCAATGTTGACTCTGATATTATTTTTTCTGTGATGAAACGTTTGTATAAAAAAGAGGGCTTCGGAAAAATTATTTTGGTTTCCGGAGACGGAGATTACAAAATGTTAGTTGATTTTTTGATCGAAGAAAATAAGTTTGAAAAGATGTTGTTTCCAAGCAAGAAAAACAGCTCTTCTTTATATCAAAAACTGGGTTCTGCATATTTTGATTATTTAGACAATAAAGATATAAAAAACAAAATTGAGGTGAAAAAGAAAAGGGCTCCTTAGGCAATTAACCGTTCGGATCCCTTTTCGTCATAGTAATTACATACTAGCAAAAAACAAAACAAATGTCAAGAAATGTCCATGAGTTAAAATTATGATGAAAAACCAGAAACAATGTTAAAATAAAGTTATAAATGAACAGCCAAATTAAAAAAATAATTCCATATTGCTTAATACTCGTTATACTAGTCGGATTATTTAGCCCGATGGCGAAAAAAGTGGATGCATCTTTTGCTAATCCTACAGAACTTTGCGCTTATAATTATGGACAAGGTAATAGTAGGATTGCTACAAATGCACCTTGTATTGACCCTACCGGAGCACAACAAACAACAGCAGTGGCGCCAGTGGTGCCAACACCAGACCTAAACGCAACACCGTTTGAAAAAGAACTAGATGCTTGCAACATTTTATTCGCTAGCACTTGGGGAATGTGTGTAGCAAAAATATTTTACTACACTTATTTTCAACTTCCTTCTATGATACTTTATGTATCAGCGCAGTTTTTTAATGCCATGATAAGTCTTGGAATAGACAGCGCTCTGACGATTGCTTCGGGTTTCATCCCCGCAGCCTGGGCAGTAGTCAGAGATCTTTCAAATATTTTTTTCATTCTTATTCTACTTTATATAGCTATCCAAACAATTCTAGGACTGGGTCACGAAACAAAAAAAATCATAGTTTATGTAATAATCATGGCGTTACTGATAAACTTTTCTATGTTTTTTACAAAGATAGTAATTGATTCTTCCAATATCTTGGCTTTAGTTTTTTATAATAAACTGGATGTTGATAAAGATATAGATACGGGGACAGAAAGGGCGGAAAAGAGACCAAAGGATCCATCAAGACCTGAAAAGGAAAAAGATATATCCGGCGAGATGTGGAGAACTTTTGACGCCACACGATTAATAGGTCCAAATACCATAACCGCATTAAAAACAATAACAATTGAAGGCAAAAAAACAAATGAAGAACTCATGCCCACTAGCTTTGCAATTGGGATGATATTCATCTCTGGATCAATTATGCTTTGGGCAGCTTACGCATTTTTTATCGCCGGACTGATGTTTATAGGAAGATTGATTGAGCTGTGGGTGTTAATCATATTCTCTCCTTTCGCTTTTATGTCGTGGACCATACCAAAATTCGCTGGTATTGAATATCTAGGATGGGATGCTTGGCTTAAGCGCCTGATTTCAACAGCATTTATGGCGCCAATTTTTATGTTCTTTATATATTTGATATTTATGCTATTACCGCACATAGGTAAATTTAATGAAAGTAGTAAGGAATTAACAATATTAAGAATCATCTTGGGTATTTTAATACCATCAATAGTGATCATGGCAATGCTTCTTAAAGCAACTCATTTCGCCAAAAAGGGAGGGGGGCAATTTGGGGAGATGGCGCTCAAAGGCGCAAAGATGGCAGGCGGAGTTGCACTCGGCGCGGCGACGGGCGGAGCGGGATTGGCTTTGAGTGGTACTCTAGGAGCAAAATTTGCCAAGATTGCCAGTGATGATGCACTTAAGGCAAAAGCTGCCAGTGGAGATAGGGGGGCACAGAGGAAGCTTGCTCTGGCAAATTCTTTTGCAGGCAAAAGTTTTGATTTTCGTCAAACAGGAGTAGGAAAATTTATTGGAAAGAAAACTGGTATGGACTTTAACGCAGGAACAGGGGCTTTGGGATTAGGTACTAAAACCCTTGAAGGTGGATATAAAGAACAAACAAAACGGAAAACAGAAGCTGAAGAAGAAAAATTCAAGACGTACAAAACTATAGCTGTATCAGCAGAGCAACAGACCCGTGCTGGACAGTACAAGGAAGACTTGAATGAGGCTAAGAGAAAAAATACAGTTTTTGATGAAAAAACTGAAAGAGAATTTAAGAAGAGTTATGAAAAAGGGGAAGATCTTGACAAATATGGGTTATTTAAAAAAGTGGAATCTGGAAGTGTCTCTGGAACTGCTAAAGAAATTAATTCTGAACGCAGAACGGCTTATGCAAATAGCATGGATACAAAACGCGAACTAGAAGAAGCACGAGGAGCAGTAAAAACATTCTTTAGTGATTGGAAATCAGGAATGAATAATGCAGAAAGAGGTATTGTGTCAAAAACAGCAATAGGAGTTGCGACTCTAGGCATTGCTCCTGTAACGGTAGGATTCTTGAAAGCATTAAAACAAGCACTTAGTCCTCGTGCAACAAATGCTGAAGTAGTTGCAGGCATAAGAAAAGGACCAAATCCAAATAAAGAGTTAGTAGACGAGTTGAAAAAAATGACCAAAAGTGATCATAGCGATAGTGAGAAATTATCAGATATAGCACAAAAAATGACTGGGGAGGGTGGAGGCACAACAAGTTCATCAAGTCCAACACATTAAATATTAAATTAAAAAGTCAATTTAAAAAATAAATAATAAAATTATGGATGAAGATATAATAAAAACAATAAAAGAAAAATTTGATTCTCTACCAGAGAGTATTCAAGAAATGATTTTGTCCACTCATTATCAAGAAACTTTAATAGAAATCGGTAAGCAATATCAGCTAAATGTGGAACAACTGGGTATTTTAGAGAGAGAAACTACCCTTGTAATGATGGGATTAACTCCAACAACAAATTTTGAAGCTGAACTAACTCGTGAACTCCATGTGGATACAGTCAAAGGGTCTCAAGTCGTAAAAGATATAAATGAAAAGATATTTTTGAAAATCCGGGAATTATTAAAGCTGATGAATACCCCAGTAGGTGAAACTCCTTCAGTCGAAGAAACAGAAAATACACAAAAAAACGATACGGAAGTTTTAAATTCCGCTGGCATTGGAATTATTCCTGAAAAGTTGGAACTCGGAACATCGGAAAAACCTGCAGAAAACAGAGAAGATATATTAGAAAAAATAGAAAAACCGGAAGAAACGCACCCGATATTGACGCAAAAATTATCTACTTCTGTCCAAATTCCAACAGTAAAAACAGAACATACACTACAAAATCTTTCCTCAAATGATAAGGAAAACTTGACAACAACAACCAGTAATAAACCTAAAATTGACCCTTATAGAGAAGTGCCGGAGTAGAGAAGGAAAGATTTTTTATTACGAATTATCAATTACGAATTATGAATTTGAAAGACAATATAATACAACAAAAAAGTTACAAGTTTGCAATAAAAATTATTGAATTATATAAGCACCTAGTTGGAGTAAAAAAAGAATTCGTTTTATCTAAACAACTTTTAAGAAGTGGAACGTCAATCGGCGCAAATATAGAGGAGGCATTGGGTGGCCAATCAAAAAAGGATTTCATTTCAAAAATATCTGTGGCCTATAAAGAAGCGCGAGAGACAAAATACTGGCTTTCTTTATTAAGGGAAACAAAATATATGACTCAAGGGGAACTTTCTCCTGCTTTTGATAGTTGTGAAGAAATATTAAGGATAATAGGTAAAATTCAAAAAACATCAAAAGAAAACACAGGAAAATTAAGTGACAATTCATAATTTATGGTTAATGTTCTATAATAAGGTGGTCGTATTGATTATTCGTAATTGTTAATTCGTAATTCGTAATTTATGCAGTTTAAGGTACCACAATTTTTAGACATAGAAGATAAGATTTTTGGCCCTTTCACCTTCAAAGAGTTCGTGTACTTGGCGGGTGGAGCAGGCTTGTGTTTTGTGCTTTACAAATTATTAGGGCTTGTTTTGGGCGCCATACCGATTTTAGCTGTAGCGGGATTAGCGATAGCTCTTGCTCGCTATCGCCCGAACAACAAGCCTTTTATTAATATGATTGAGGCTGGATTCACTTATTTTATGCAGAATAAACTCTATATTTGGAAAAGGCGCGAAAATAAAATTGGTAAAATAAATGACAAGGAACTCGAAGCGCAAGAAGCGGAGAAAAAAAGAAAAAACTTGGAGAATGCGGTTCGATTGGGCGGGAATAAATTGCGAGATTTAGCTTGGAGTTTGGATGTATTGGATTTAAATAAACACCAGAACAATTGACAATTAATAATTACGAATTACGAATGAAAAAATAGAAATTACAAATTAAAAAGTATAAATTGCGAACTAAATTCGTAATTCATAATTAACAATTCGTAATTGATTTTTATGCCACTAAACGCAAAAGCAACTCAAGAGTTTGTGCCAATCAAGGAGGTTCGCGATGGAGTGATCGTACTAAAAGACGGCGAACTGCGAGCAATCGTGCTGGCTAATTCAGTAAATTTATCTTTGAAATCAGAGGATGAACAAAAAGCAACCATACTCCAATTCCAAAGTTTTCTTAATACTTTAGATTTTGCTGTTCAAATATCGGTGCAATCAAGAAAATTGGATATTCGGCCTTATCTTTTACTCTTGGAAGAAAGAGTAAAAGTGCAAAGCGAGCCTTTGCTTAAATTACAAACAAAAGAATATATAGAGTTCATTAGAAATTTTACCGAATCGGTAAGCATAATGACAAAAAGTTTTTTTGTCGTGGTCCCATATACTCACACCATCCTTAAATCAGACTCCGGAATATTTAAGAGATTATTTAAAAGAAGAAGCAGGGAAGAGGTAAAAGTGGCAAAGCAAGAAGACTTTGAAGAAAAAAGGTCTCAATTAGAAGAAAGAGTAAGCGTAATCCAGCAAGGACTTAACCGCTGCGGAATAAAATCAGCTCAATTAAATACTGAAGAAATTGTGGAAGTATTTTATAAAGTTTTCAATCCGGGAGAAGTGGAGGGGAAAATTAAAATAGAGTAAGCTAGGCAAGACCTAACGTGTTAGGTCTTGCCTAGCTCGCAACAAGCTTATGGAATTTTTCAAAAAATTATTTAAGAAAAAAAATAATATACAGAGAGAAAATACCTATTCTCCCAACGAGACGCAGGCCTCCATTCTGGCGGTGTTGCCGGAGCAAATCTATGAGTCGGCCAGTTTGGAACTTCAAGATGTTATCGCGCCATCGGCGCTTAAAATTGAATCAAAATCCATAAATTTGGGCGATAGAATTGCCCGCACATTTTTTATAATGTCCTACCCAAGATATTTGACGGACAATTGGTTTTCTCCAATAATTAATTTGGATAAAGTTTTCGATATTTCAATTTTTATCCACCCGATAGACACATCCTTAATGTTGCGGCAATTTCAAAAAAAGGTCGCCGAAGTGCAAAGCCAGATAAATGTGCGCGAAGCCAGAGGTATGGTGCGCGATCCGATGCTTGATACTTCTTATCAGGACTTGGAAGGGCTCCGCGACAATTTGATACAGGCGCAGGAAAAAATGTTTGATGTCGGTATTTATATAACTATCTACGCCAACAGCGAATTGGAGTTATTCAAGACTGAAAACGAAATAAAATCAATGCTGGAATCAAAATTAATATACATTAAACCGGCGCTTTTTCAACAAGAAGTCGGATTCAAGAGTGTTATACCAACAAATACTGACTTGTTGAATATTCACCAAAAATTAAATTCTGAACCGCTTTCAAGTATTTTCCCGTTCGTCTCTTTTGATTTGACTTCAGATAAGGGTATTCTCTATGGCATCAACAGGCACAATTCAAGCTTAGTAATTTTTGACAGATTTTCTCTTGAAAATTATAACTCGGTAACATTTGCTAAAGCTGGTTCTGGAAAATCATATGCGACAAAATTAGAAATTCTCAGGTCTTTAATGTTCGATACTGATGTGATAGTTATAGATCCGGAACGGGAATATGAATTTTTGGCGGAAGCTACGGGCGGACGATATTTTAATATTTCGCTTTCTTCAGACCATCATATAAATCCTTTTGATTTGCCAATACCGCGCGAAGATGAAACAGCTGAAGATGTTTTGCGATCAAACACCATTAATTTGGTCGGGCTTTTCCGATTGATGTTGGGAGGACTTACTCCTGAAGAGGATTCAATGGTTGATCGAGCGATTTCGGAAACTTATGCCATTAAGGATATCACTCCCGAGTCGGATTTCTCAAAAATTGAACCTCCGCTTCTTTCAGATTTTGAAATGGTGCTAGGGGGAATGGATGGAAGCGATTCTGTCGTGCAACGCCTGGCAAAATACACAAAAGGTTCCTGGGCGACTTTTTTAAACAGGCCAAGCAATGTGGATATCAATAAAAAATTTATCGTTTTTTCTGTTCGTGACATGGAAGATGAATTAAAACCGGTTGCAATGTATATAATTATGCATTACATCTGGAATGCGATACGCAAGAATTTAAAAAAGCGTTTATTGGTTGTTGATGAAGCTTGGTGGATGATGAAATCTGAAGACACCGCTTCTTTTCTTTATTCCATTGCCAAAAGAGGCAGAAAATATTATTTAGGTCTTTCCACTATCACCCAAGATGCGGCTGATTTTATGAATTCTCCTTATGGCGTGCCCATAATCACAAACTCTTCTATTCAACTTCTCTTAAAACAATCACCCACTACCATTGACATTTTGCAGAAAAGTTTCAATCTTACCGATGAAGAAAAATATCTTCTTTTGGAATCTGGCGTTGGGGAAGGCATATTTTTCGCAGGATTAAAACATGTCGCTATAAAAATAATCGCATCTTACACAGAAGACCAGATTATAACTTCTGACCCTTCGCAAATACTGTCAAATAGGAAAGCCAAAGAAGAGCAAGAAAAGGCCGAGATGGGAAATAATTAGATGCTCTAGGCGTTAGGTATTAGCAAATGATATAATCAAAGTTATGAGATTAAAATTTTCGTTGTTATGTTTAATTATAACATTTGCATTATTTGGAATAATTTCTACATTAAAAATATATGCTGCCCCTTCGAGCGGCATATTGGTTAATGTTGTTCCTTCTAATCCAGCTCCGCGCGAAAATACAAATATCACTTTAAAGAGTTATGAGAACAATCTGGATAGTGTTTTGATAATTTGGTCAGTGGACGGCAAAAAGGTTTCGTCTGGAATCGGAAAAAAATCCTTTTCAGTAAATGCTCCCGATGCCGGCTCGGAAACAACTGTTGTGGCTACCATATCTTTGCCGGAAGGCGCGATAGAAACGAAAATAATAGTAAAACCCGTTGTTATGGTATTGCTTTGGCAAGCAAATGATTCCTATGTTCCGCCATTTTATAAAGGCAAGGCTTTGCCAGCACCCGATAGTGAAGTAAAGGTGGTGGCTATGCCTGAAGTAAAAAGTAATATCCTTCCTCAAAATATGACTTACTACTGGAAAAAAGATTATACTAATAATGTGGATGGTTCAGGTTATGGTAAAAATTTTTTTCTCTATACAAATGATTATTTAGAAAATTCAAATAATATATCGGTGACAGCATCAACCATAGATCAAAAATATTCGTTTGATGCAAATATAAACATAGGGATGATA
>LBSW01000012.1 GCA_000990145.1 Parcubacteria group bacterium GW2011_GWB1_37_13
GCATCTTTAGTGGAGACTGATTCAGAACTAGTCATAAAAACTTTTGAAATACAATCCATAAAACAACCCTAGCTACTTTAGTTAAATAAAGTGGAATAAAATAATTTTCAATTTCATCTCTTTTCTGCTATATTTTCTGTATGGCAAAAAAGGGTAAACTTATAGTCATAGACGGCACGGACAGTAGCGGGAAGGCGACGCAAACGGAACTTTTGATAAAACATTTAAAACGTGATGGTCTTAAAGTAAAAGTTGTGGATTTTCCGGATTATTACTCAAATTTTTTCGGTAAATTTATAGGACATTGTCTCTCGGAACAGTATTATAATTTCGTAAAAGTGCATCCCAAGATTGCTTCGGTGCTTTATGCGGCGGACCGCTTTGAATCAAGAGATGAAATTAAAAAATGGCTGAAAGATGCTTTATGCGGCGGACCGCTTTGAATCAAGAGATGAAATTAAAAAATGGCTGAAAGATGGATATATAATAATTGCCAACAGATATGCCAGCGCCAATCAAATCCATCAGGGCGGGAAAATTGCTAATACAAAAAAAAGAGAAAGTTTTCTAAAATGGTTAGCGGAAATGGAATATGAAATTTTTAAAATTCCGAAGCCCAATGTTATATTTTATTTGAGTGTGCCCATTCCTGTTGTTTTAAAATTAATCAAAGAGAGAAATAATAATGGCAAGAGAAGTTATTTAGGCAAGAAACAAGATGTGCATGAAAAGGATGTTAGTTTTTTGGAGAATTCTCGAAAAACTGCGCTTTGGCTCGCAAAAACCCAAAAGGGCTGGATTAAAATAGAATGTGTAAAGAATGGAATTTTAAATACTCGGGAAAATATCCATAAAGAAATTTATGAAAAAATTAAAAAAATTATTAAAAAATAAAAAACCAATAATTGTTTTCATTTATGGTCCTATGGCAGTAGGGAAGTTTACTGTGGCAAGAATTTTAAGTAAAAAGCTAAGATATAAGTTTACGCATAATCATGCACTCAATGATCTAGTCGATGGAATATTTACTCGCGGAACATATGCGAACGGTGTGATGAAAGATCGTCTGAGATACGATTTATTAGAGAATGCCGTTAAGGCAGGAATTAGTCTTGTAACTACTCATGCTTATTCACACAATTATGTTTCGCCGGCTGGACTTACAGATCCAAAATATGTTCAGACTTTAGAGAAGAAATTAACCAAACTCGGTGCGCAATTCTTTACCACTCATTTAAAAGCAAGTAATGAAGAATTATTACGCAGAGTGAATATGAGTTCACGCAAAGCTTTTGGCAAACTTACAGATAAAAAAATCATGCGTAAATTTATATTGCAAAAAGATTGGCAGACTTCTCCCAAGTTAAAAAATAATCTTGTGATTGACAATACAAATCTTTCTCCTAAAAAAGTCTCGGATATAATTATTAGACATTTCAAAATTAAATCTTAAAACGCATTTAGCAATAAGAAACGGTCGTATGCTAATGCTGTTTAAAGTTAAATTTATTTTTCAAATGTAATTCATTATCTATTTTTTCAGCTAAAACAAAGCGCACATATCTTCTTGCATTATAAAATTCCAAAATAAATTCAATTTCTTTTCTGCAAGGATAAGGATATACAAATACTGATTTTTGAAGTTCAATAAGACCTATTTCCCTGAAATGTAACCGCAAAGAATCGCGCAGTCTTCTCAATTTTTCTGGAATATCAAACATAACTATCCGCCATTTTCCGTCCCATCGTGTCGGCTTTTTTATTTCCATTTTATCAATATTGAATTGTAAAGCCTTTCGTTTCCCATTTTCGCTGAGAATAAGAGTGGTTGTACCATCCCTGTGATGTTTTTCGCTAAGTAAATGAGAAGTATATAGAGAATTAATCGCTCTTTGCAGTGCTTGGCGGTTTCCTTTTTTCCATTCTTTTGGTACCTGTTTTAAAATCCACAATTGCTTTTTGTACGATCTGGTTAAACCAAGTGCCACACCAGCTAACAAAAATAAAAGCACTTTCTTCTTTAAATTTCCCATTCTTGGTGCATTATATCCCATTTGCTTATTATAGCATTAACAAACGGTCGTATGCTAATGCTAAGTTGGTTTTTCGCACGGGGAAAATATATAATATAGTAGTAAATGATAATCAAAGTAAAAAAACTTAAAAAAGATGCGAAATTGCCGAAATATCATCATCCTGGAGATGTAGGAATGGATTTATATGCGATGGAAACAGTTACTGTAAAACCTGGCGAACATTATCGTTTTTGGCATGGGTTTGCGCTCGAATTTTCCGAAGGTTATGGGGCGATTATTATGGATAAAAGCAGTATTTCTAAAGCAGGATTTGCTCATATGGGCGGAGTTTTTGATGCGGGATATAGGGGCGAATACAATACGCTTTTAGTAAATTTGTCTGACAAGAGTTATACTTTTGAAAAAGGCGATAAAGTTTCACAGCTGGTGATTGTGCCTGTGGTTATTGCAAAATTAGAGGAAACCGATACATTAAGCGAGTCGGCTCGCGGAGAAGGAAAATTTGGAAGCACGGGGAAAAAATAAGGCAATATTCTTGTAAAAATTTTTTGAAACTGCGCCCTCGGAGTCATAAGGACAGGGAACCCACACGTTTCTTAAAATTTTTACGAGAATATTACCAGAATAATAATGCAAGACAAAATAAAAAATTTAATAAAAGACGCTCTGAAAAATCTCAATATTGAGATTAGCAATATCAATCTGGAACATCCGGAAGATTTGAAAAATGGCGAATATTCCACAAATGTGGCTATGGTGGTCGTTGCAAAAAATGTCAAGAGCAACCCGAAAGAATTGGCTGAAAAAATAGTTGCCGAAGCATTAAGGCTGAATCTTGATAAAAATATAGAAAAAATTGAAGTCGCCGGCGCGGGATTTGTTAATTTTCATCTTTCCAGGAAATTTTTTAGCCGAAGCACTGAAGAAATTTTAAATAAAGGAGAAAATGTCGGAAAAAATAATACCTTGGCCGAAGAAAAAATAATGATTGAGTATACCGACCCGAATCCTTTCAAGCCTTTTCATATCGGACATTTAATGACAAACGCCATCGGCGAGTCAGTTGCAAGAATTCTTGAGCATTCCGGCGCTACTGTTTCTCGCGCAAATTATCAGGGTGACATCGGCCTTCATGTGGCTAAAGCCATATACGGCATTTTGAAAGATAAAAAATTCCAAGATAAATCCGGTTCCCATACTTTACACGCAATGAATATTGGCATGGCTTATGCCCGAGGCGGCGAGGCTTACGAAAATAACGAGAGCGCAAAAAAAGAAATAGATGAAATAAATAAAAAAATTTACGACAAAAGCAATAAAAAAATAAATGGAATATATGACTGGGGTTTCAAGGCGACGATGGAAGCCTTTGAAGATTTATATAGGGTTCTCGGCACAAAATTTGAATTTTATTTTCTGGAGAGCCAAATGGCGCCGATTGGAGAGAGAATTGTAAAAGATAATTTGGATAAAATTATAGATTCTCCGCGCAGCCGAAGAATTTTTGAAGAATCTGACGGGGCGATTATATTCAAAGCTGAAAAATATAATGCCAAGCTTCACACCAGAGTTTTTATCACCAAAAAAGGCTTGCCCACGTATGAAACTAAAGAATTAGGATTAACCGAAGAAAAATTCAAAACTGATCCGAATATGAATTTATCAATTGTCGTTACCGGAAGCGAACAGGCGGATTATATGAAAGTGGTCGCTAAAGCGATTTCCATTATTCATCCGGAATATGAGAAAAAAATGCTGCATATAACCCATGGTATGATGAAGCTGGCGGGCGGCAAAATGAGTTCTCGAAAAGGCAATGTTGTTACCGGAGAGTTGCTTCTTCGCGACACAATCTCATCAATAAAAGAAAAGATGCGCGAACGCGATTGGGATGAAGCGGAAAAAGACAGGATTGCGGAGATAGTAGGCGTGGCGGCGATAAAATATTCAATTCTTCGTTCATCGTCGGGGAGCGATATTGTTTACAGCGTGGAAGAATCAATTTCAACCGAAGGGGATTCCGGTCCATATCTGCAATATTCTTACGCGCGGGCAAATTCAGTTTTAGAAAAAGCAAAAGAAAAAAATATCTTGCCGGATCCTCATACTTTTCCGCCTGAAATTTTTGAAGTGGAGAAATTATTATATAGGTTTCCAGAAATTATTCTTCGCGCCGCTTCCGAATACGAACCGCACTACATCGCAAATTATTTAATAGAAGTCGCTCATGCTTTTAACAGTTTCTATGCGAGTATGGTAATAGTTGACAAAAAAGACACCACTTCCTCCTACAAAGTAGCTCTCACTTACGCTTTCACTTTTGTCATGAAAGCTGGTTTACACCTCCTCGGCATCAAAGTGCCGGAGAAAATGTAGTTGTCCACTTTTTTATTTTAATATTTATTAAGATACTGATATACTACCCAAACTTATGTTTAAAAACAAAGTTTCTTGCCTTTTATTTTTCTTCTCTATTTTTATAGTATTCTCCTTTGCGCCAAAAACTTTTGCTTTCACTACTGTTACTGATGATATTGTTGAAGATACAACATGGACAAAAAATCAAGGCCCGTATATTGTAGCTGATTTTATTGCTGTTATGCCAGGCGCAACTCTTACCATTGAACCCGGTGTAGTTGTGAAATTTGACTACAATAACGGATTATATATTTTAGGTTCTATTGAAGTTAATGGCACTTCACTAGAGAAAATTTCATTTAGCTCGCTTTATGATTCCATTGGCGCCGATTTATATAATGATTGTCTTGAATATATACCAGATATTATTCCAGAGGAGGGCATAGATCAATGCGCGAATACTAACCAAGATGAAATAGATTTTCCTTGGCTGTTTGAAGCCGGCGAAATAACAGTATTTGACACACTGGATTCATCTTTTCATAATGTTCTTTTTTCCCATTTAGCCGATAATGGTCTTTCTTTTTTCAATGCTTCAGCTATTTTAGACAATGTTCAAATCCTCGATAGTTCTGTGGGTATTCAAACTCATAATTCCAATTTAGGTATTTTCAATTCTATATTTAGAAATATCTATAACACTGATGCTCTCGAGCTTTACCAAAATAGTGATGCGAAGATTTTGAATATAAAAGTTGAAAGTAGTGATTATGGAGGTTTGGCTTTATATGGGAGTAAAGCTGATATTGCTGATTCTACTTTTGCAGGTAATGGAGAGACTGGCATCGAAACATACAGTAGAGTAGGAGAAATTTATCAATCAGAATTAAACGCTTCCGGTTTGAAAATTAGTGGTTATGATAGCGGACTTGCATTTTATGGCGGCACAGTGTACGTAGAACAAACAAAACTTTTTCAAAATTATATTGGTTTTGAAGTGTACTCAAGTCCGAACGTAACGGTGGTCGAAAGTAGTATCACAGGTAATGCTTATGCTAGTTCTGTGTACAGTAGCAATATGGTAAATGCTGTCAATAATTACTGGGGTGACTCAAGCGGGCCGTTTGAAATTAACCTGAATCCAGGAGGTCTGGGCGGGGAAATACAAAGCAATAGTAATATAATCTTTACACCCTGGCTTACAAGCGATCCACTGGTTGAATGTTGTTCCAGCGTTCTTTTCTTGCCGGGAATAGAGGCAAGTAGGTTATATAAACAAAAAACTATTCTCGATCTGCCTGTGGAAGATCAGCTCTGGGAGCCAAATGGCAATAGCGATGTGGAGGATTTATATTTAAACACTGATGGAACAAGCAAAAATTTTAATATTTATACTAGAGATATTATACAAGAATCAAATACGCCAATTCCGACAGGTCTAGCCGGACAAAATATTTATAAAAGTTTTGTAAATATGTTGAGTGATTTGATAGATGATTTTAAAATTACCGACTATAAATTATTTGCTTATGATTGGAGACAAAGTGTGGAAGATATTGTGAACAACGACACAAAATATCAAGATGAAAATGTTTCGCTTGTTGATACATTACAATCCCTTGTTGATTCATCAAAAAGTGGCAAAGTAACGATTGTTGCCCACAGTAATGGCGGACTTTTAGCCAAAGCTTTACTGCAAAAATTACAAGACGATAAAAATGCGGGGAAAAATAATTTAATTGATAAAGTGGATGTGCTTATTTTAGTCGCTGTGCCGGAAATAGGCACAGCGAAGGCGGTGCCCGCAATACTTCACGGATATGACTTAAGTATTTTAGGTGGTTGGTTGATGGATGAAACCCATACTCGAGAGTTGGGTAGAAATATGCTAAGCGCTTTCGGATTATTGCCAAGCAAGGAATATATAAACAGAGTTAGCGCTTCGCCTGTGACATTTGTTGATTATGCATTGCCATCAAATATAACCACAAAACTTGTCCAAGCTTTTGGCAGCGCGATTGATTCATACACTGAATATAAAAATTTTCTCTTTGGCGAAGAAGGGAGGACAGATCCAATACCGAATCAAACAAAATTGCCTATTATTTTGTCACAGGATTTATTTTCTCAAGCAGAAAACCTGCACGACAATATTGATGCATGGATACCGCCTGCTAGCATGCGAGTAATAGAAGTGGCGGGTTGGGGACTGGATACTGTCGCTAGTTTTGAATATTATCCCAGGTTGGATGATAGTTGTCCTGTCTGCGCTTCGTTCGTGTTAGATGAACGACCGCGTTTTACTTCCGATGGAGATAAAACGGTAGTCGTCCCAAGCGCTCATTATATGAGTGTTGATGGAAAGGCAGAGAAATATTGGGTGGATTTACCGGAACATAATCATGAGTTAGGAAAACTTCGTCGTAATCGAAATCATGGAGACATTCTAGAAATTGCTCAGTTAAATAATTTAATTTCATCAGTAATAAAAAAAGAAGCCCCTACTTATGATTTAGTTTTAATGAACACAAAACCAATAGATACTTCAAATCGTTTAAGATTGTCAATTCACTCCCCGGTTACTCTTGACGCTTACGATACAGAAGGAAACCATACAGGAAAAATTTGTCCGCCAACTTCAGATTTCTGTTATGTAGAAGAAAATATATTAAACAGTTCTTATCTTGAGTTTGGAGAAGGTAAATATATCAATCTTCCTGAAGACCAAATGTCAAAAGTTAAACTTCAGGGAATAGATGTGGGAACGTTTACATACGAATCGGAAAAAGTCTTGCCAGATGGCACATCAACAATTTCATCTTTTGTGGATATTCCTGTAACAACGCAGACTCAAGCGGAGATAACATTAAATTCAAACACTCAAATATTAGAACTTAAGTTAGATGTGACAGGAGACGGAATCACAGATTTTACATTGACTCCAAGCGCAACTTTTGATCCGATTACATACTTAAAAATTATGAAAGTTACAATAGATTCACTGGACTTGAATAAAGGTCAAATTAGAGCTTTTGATAATCGCGTGGATAACATAATCAAGTTAATTCAAAAAGGAAGAATAGATAAGGCCAAATTAAAGGCGGAAAAATTCAAGATTGCTTTAAAAAAGAAATTATCCAAACCAGACCCAAAACATCCAAAACCTAAAAAGTTGTCAAAAACAGATGCGCAACTTTTGCTTGATATGTTGAATAAATTATTAGATAATATAAGCTAATATGAAAAAGAAATTACCCTTGTATGTTTTAGTTGTATTTGTTTTATATATATTACTTTCTTTACCTTGTCATGGTAATTTAGTATGTACGGGACTGGCAACAACATATCTGGAATATCCAGGTCTATGGTTTTTAATTTTAATTCCTCTTAGTTTGTTTGCTCTTATATTAAACGATCAAAAACATAAATTCTGGCTTAAATTTACAGGTATATTTTTTGCGATATCAATGGTTATAGTATTTCTAATGCCAGAAACAGCAGGAGGTCTTATGCTTAATCCGGATAGAGAATCCACTAACTGGTTTTTTGCTGGATTATATGCTTTCGTTTCAATCGTTTACTTTATTATTCAATTTATAAAAAGCAAAAAACAATCCACTTTAGTTTAGTAAAGTAGATTATTAGGTTCTCTCTAATAATGGGAACGACGAAGTGCTTTTATTTGTGTTTTCTTATTCCTTTTTGTATGTTAAAATTAAACATATATGCTTACGCTTGAAAAACCTAAAAAG